>JAFVTZ010000161.1 GCA_017502965.1 Clostridia bacterium | reverse complement strand
ATTTTCGCTCATACTTTGTTAAAATACTCGTTAATCCGTCAGGATTAACTGCGTTTTGTGCCTCGTCCGAACAAAAATCCGCTCTTTTTAAAATCTTCGACCTCAAAGAGAGAAGATTTTGAGGGATTTTTATTCAATACAAGCGCAGTAAGGCTGACGCCTTACAAGAATGGATTGGGTAAAAAGCGCCGAAATAAGCCACTTTGAGGCGGGTTTGGATTATTCGCTCTACCCTAAGTGCGGCAGGATATGAACCTGCCACACTATGTATTAAAACTATTCTTCGCTATCTCCGAAATTGTTTTCGTTATAAATATCAAGGAACATCTCCCAAGCGGTGCTAACGCTGCCAATTGCGCTTGCAACGGTAGTTTTTCCTCTGATAGCATCGTTTATCTGAGTACCTACGATAGAGCGGTAATCTGCAGTTCCTACAGTATAGTGGTTGTAAACTTTCATACCGTCCATAGTAAGAAGGTCGTATGCAATATCAACTGATTCTTCATCACAGAAATAACCTTCGATAGAGCGTTTGAGTTCCTTTTTAAGTTCAGCCTTGTCATCAGATGTAGGCTCAAAGATACCTGTTATCATATCTGCAATAGGCTGAGCCACAGCAGGCTCTAAAGATGCAGGCATAACCCATACATTTTCATACATTTCGCAAATAGAATACTCTGTCTCACCAGGGCCGAGCGGCAGCGGAACAAGACCGAAATCATCTGTCATTTCTTCCTTAAGACCAGACATTGCAGATGCAATACCGCCCATAAGCATAGCAACTTTACCCTCAACAAACATTGTTTTTGCCTCAGTATAGCTTGCTTCTCCCGAAACATTAAAGATATATTTGTTTTCAAATAAATTCTTGCGGATAAAATCAAGCGCGGTTGTCATCTGAGGGTCTTTAATACCTGAAACATAACCCTTATCGGTTTTGTGGGCAAACTCTGCGCCAAAGCAATCAAGGAAACCTGCAAGACCGTCGCCGTTATGTGTAAAGCCGTACATACCGTAGATTTCGGTTGCACCGTTTTTAACAACTGTTGCTTTTTTGAGATAATCCTGAAAAACATCAGTAGTCCAGGTCTTGTTTTTTACCATCTCATAAGGATATTTAAGACCTAAATCGTCAAATATTCTCTTGTTGAAATAAAGCGCGTTTTCAACGTGGTTTGTAGTTTCTGTGCTTACGCCGTAAACCTTACCGTCAACTGTGCAGGTTTCCTTTGCGAAAGAAGAAAACTGAGGTTTTGAAAAATCAAAATACTCATCAAGAGGAAGTAAAAGTTCACTGTTAAGAGCAGTATAAACCCAAGGGCTTCTCATACAGATAAGGTCACCTATAGATTCACCTGAAAGGGCTGCAGTAGTGAACTTAGAAAGAATATCGCCTGCCTGCATAAGTTCAAACTCGAATTTGCAGTTATATTTTTCTTCATATTCTTTAAGGCGGGAAAGTCTTAGTTGACCGAGTTCGGTTTTATCTTCGGGGTCAACATAAAGACCGCCTGTATCAGTTCCCCAGGATACCATTTTGATAACTCTGCCGTCGAGGTTAACAGCCTTTTTCTCGCCGTCTTTACAACCGCTGATTATACCTGCGCAGGAAATAATCAGACATACTGCCAATAAAACACTAAAAAATCTTTTCATAATTTTTTCTCCTTTGAAATAGATTTATTTTTTAGGGGCTGCCCTTAAAACAAAAACATAAACTAAAATTGTTCCGATAAGGCAGATAAGTATAACCGCACCTAAAACTATTAACATAAATGCATTAGCATCAAAGTCATCTTCGGTAACATACTCAACCTTAACATTATTTTCAGTATTATCAACATCATTGTTGTTAATCTCTGTAGAATTGTTATTGATTGTGGTATCCCCGACCGAAACAGTTATATCGGTTTTACTATCGGTCTTTTCCTCGGAAGATGTTTTATCATTCTTATCGTTTTTGGAGGATGTTTCATTTTTAGAAGATGTATCTGACTCAGGCGCCTCAGCCTTATCTTTTGAGAGAGTGAATGTAGGATAAAGCATCGGATTCCACATATTCGGAACAGGTGAATTTATCTGACCTTCATTTTCCCCTGAATTATCCTGGTCGTCGTTTATCTGGAAAGCAATACCGAGTTTTGATGTGTCGCCTTTAGGTGAAACCAAGGTCCAGGGCATTGCCATCTCAACAACATAACCGCTATCGGTTTTCTTTGAAGCACCCTTGAATTTGGGGTATTTGGCACGCATTCCTGCCTCATCAAGAACCGTGTCGTTAAGCATACCGGTAAATTTTCCAAAAATATCAACACGGAACTGTGCAATGGAATTCTTGTCAACTCTGGCATTTGCTTCGTCAACGAAAAACTCAAAAGAATCGTGATTCCAATACTTGTCATCATTTCTGTAAGCCTTGGTGGGAGTGGCATCTGTCACAACACCGATACAATAAAGGAAATCTTTATCCCATAAAACCTTAGCATAACCCGAAGCGTTTTTGGACTCATCTCCCTCTTTGTGGAGAGTAAGTTGAATAGCCTTTACATTCTCCCAGACAGCATCAATTTCGCCGTCAACAGTCACTGTGCCTTTTAAAATGGTATTCTTTGGTTTTGCCGCCGAAACGCTGAACGATGAAACCACCAAAACTGCCACCGCTAACAAAACAGCCGCTCTTTTAAAAATTGTTTTCATAATTTTCTCCTTTGCTTTATATTTTTTTAAGAGCAGTAAACGGATAAAACCGCTATTTTACTCCGTTTTGCTCGTAATTAAAGAAGGATTGTTAGATTATGTAGTAATCTAACAAAAAGGCTATAGCCTTTTGATTTTTTTAACCTACAATTCCGCCTCGTTCAATACTCTCAACAAAAGTTCTTTGAGTGAACAGATAAAGAATTATTATCGGAATCATAATAACCAAAGCGCCTGTGCTGTTCAGAACCAACTTATAACTGTCCTCAATAGCACTAACACCCAAAATGTTTTTAATAACATTCAGATTGGTTGAAACCGCCGATATCTCATTCGATAAAACCGAAATGTTGGAAGCAAACCATCCGCTGTAGAAATAATCGGTCCATTGCCATACAAACGAAAGAATTGCAACAACCGAAAGAATCGGTTTAGCTCCCGGAAGCATTATGCGATAGAAGGTTTTGAAGAAACCTGCACCGTCAATCATTGCGGCTTCTTCGAGTTCCTTTGGAACATTTCTGTAAAACTGCCGTATTAAAAATATGTAAAGACCGTTTCTAAAGCCCATTGCCGTCATTCCAAGAATAACAAACGGCCAGGCAGTGTTAAGCACATTTATTCCCTCTGAGCCAAAAAGACCCATAATCCCTAAAATATCAAAAAAACGGAAGTTAAGATAAAGAGGGACAACAATTGTCTGAACAGGTACTATAAGTGTGAAAACAACCAACCCGAACAAAATCTTTTTAAACGGAAAATCATATCTTGCAAAACCGTATCCCACAAGTGTGCAGGATGCGAGTTGTGTTGCAGTGACAACAAGACTTATTAGCGCCGTATTAAGGGTTGCTTTCGGGATATCTACCGCCTTGAAAATAATCCTGAAATTATCAAGTGTCCAATTCTTCGGTATCAGGTCAACAGTAGAATCATAAAGGTCGCGCCGCGCCATAAATGCCTGAAAGACACTCTGAAGAATGGGAAACAAAACATAATAACAAACACCGAGAACAATTATAGTTCTTACAAGTGAGTAAAGCATACTGCCGACGCGCTTTGCATTGTTTTTTATTTGCTTATTTTTATCAATAAATTCCACCAAAGCACCCCCCGTTAATCGTAATAGAACACTATTCTTGAAATAACAAGAACGAATGCTACAAGAATTATTACAACAACACCGAAAAACAGGAATGCCATTGCTGTACTGAGCGAATAATTGATGTTTGTCTGTGCGGTAGAAACAATGGTAGATAAAACCGTACTCCTGTCTGAAGTAATCAGGTCTATAAGTGTGTAAACGGTATTGGTGAGTATATATGGAGAGAGCATCGGGAATGTGACCTTCCAGAATTTTTCCCAGGCAGTTGCCCCGTCCATAGTTGCCGCCTCATATATTGAGGGAGAAATGGTCTGGAGAGCTGCCAGAAAAATTAAAATCTGAACACCTGAAGAATTTATAACCTCATAAAGATGGGATACCGCCTGAGACAGATAGGATATGATTCCTGTCGGCAGACCTAAAGTCACAAGCAAGTTTGACAGGTCAACTGTACTTATTGATTCTCCGCCGCTTCCCGAAGTCATAACACCGTTTACAATCGCCACAGAATTAAGAGTGATAATAACTCCCGAAGATACTATTACCGGCAGAAAAAGTATAGACCTCACAGCCGCTCTGCCCTTAAAGTTCATATTAAGAATATTAGAAATGAAAAAACTGAAGATAATAACAAGCGGAATATTTATAAGCATATCAACAACCGATTCAATAAGTTGTTTTGAATATGTTGCATGCTCAAACAAAGCCTCTTTATAAAATTCAAGTCCTGCAAATTGGAGTGAATAGCCTGAAGGACTGATTTTTAGTTCGTTAATACTAAAACTGAATGCTTTTATAAGCGACGGGATAAATACAAGAATTATTCCTATCAGAAAAGGAGAAATAAAGGCAAATCCCGCAATGCTTTTCTGCTTTGCAAGGGTTATTCGTTTTTTCATTTTTTCACCTCCGTATAAAAGTATAGACCTCACAGCCGCTATACCCTAATCGCAAACAGCAAAATTCTTAGCCTCAACAGTAATGCCGTTTATAGTAACATCTTCGGAAGAATAATTTACAAT
>JAFVTZ010000160.1 GCA_017502965.1 Clostridia bacterium | reverse complement strand
TTCTATCCCTTTCAAACGGTGTTAATGCTTATATACAGAGAGTTGAAGAAGAAACCCTTTCCAGTTACCCGATAACCATTGAAGAAGCGGGTATGGATATGAGCAGTCTTGCCAATGACCTTATGGAAGAAAGCACAACCTCAACAGAACGGGATAAAAACAAAATATATTCCAATAACATAATGACAGAAATGATGTCTACAATGATTAACGGAATATCTGCCAATAACCTTGAAAGTTTCAAAAAGCATCTCGAAGAAAATGATGAGTTTGACCAGTATGTTTCCTCTGTAGAATATGTTTATTCTACAGCAATGAATATCTACGCTGAGGACGGCGAACACATAAGCCCCAATCAAATATTCAATAAAATCTTCGGAGATATGGGTTATTCAAGCGAAAACAGTATGATGTCGAGCAGTATGATGAATACTGAAGTTTGGATTCAACTGCTTGATAATGAACAACTACTTGATAATCAATACGATGTTATTGCAGGAAAGATGCCCGAAAAATTCAACGAGGTTGTAGTTGTTGTTGATAAAAATAATCAGATAAGTGACTATACTTTGTATTCGCTCGGTTTAAAAGATTCTGCTGAACTTGAAGAAATGATGGAAAAGGTTAAAAACGGCGAGAAAATTGAAGCCACTTCCGAAGAAACTTATACTTTTGATGAAATTTTAGACCTTAAATATAAACTGATGCTCAACAGCGATTATTTTGAGAGCAACGGTGACGGCACCTGGACAGACAAAACTAAAGACGAACTTTATATAAGTTCAAAACTTGCAGATGCTCAGGAAATTAAGGTTGTTGGAATTTTAAGACCCAGTGACAGCGCTGTAAATGACAACACAAGCGGTTTTATAGGCTACACAAAAGAACTTATGGAAACGCTAATAAACCGCGTTAATGACAGCGAAATAGTTAAAGCGCAAAAGGCTAACGAGACTGTCAATGTGCTGACAGGTATGCCTTTCTCAAATGATTTTGACAGTATGACATTTGAGAGTCTTCAGGGCTATATCGCTACCCTGCCCGCCGCCGAACAGCAACAGTATGCGGCATATATACAGAGTATGCAGGCTCAGGGCAAAACCAACGAAGAAATAACCGAAACCTTTAAATCAGCCCTTAAAGCACAGAGTAATGATGCTACTTTTGACAGCAATTTAAAACTTTTCGGTGTATCCGACCTTGCAAAACCTACCGCTATAAATATTTACCCCAGAGATTTTGAGGCAAAGGACAATATTTCAGACCTCATAAGTAAATATAATGACAAAGCCGACGAAGGCGAAGAAATAACCTATGTTGACTATATCGGGCTTATGATGTCCTCTGTTACAACCATCATAAATGCCATAAGTTATATTCTGATTGCTTTTGTAAGTATTTCGCTTATTGTTTCCTCTATAATGATAGGAATTATTACCTATATTTCTGTTCTTGAAAGAACAAAGGAAATCGGAATACTTCGCGCTATGGGTGCTTCAAAACGCGATATTTCACGCGTATTCAATGCAGAAACAATGATAGTAGGATTTGTAGCAGGAGCACTCGGAATAGGTGTTACATTGCTTATGCTGATACCTATAAACGCAATTATCAAAATGCTGACAGATATCGGCGGTCTGGCAAAACTTCCCGTTGCAGGCGGTGTTTCACTTGTTGTTATAAGTATTCTGCTGACATTTATTGCAGGTCTTATCCCCTCAAGAATTGCCGCTAAAAAAGACCCTGTAACATCGCTCAGAACCGAATAAAATTAAAAAACCATCGGTCAAACCGATGGTTTTTTGTATGTTATTCAATATCTAGGAACCAATGTGCAACATTTACTCTGCCTTTATCGTAAGGTATAGAGGACTGAATAAGTACACGCTGACTGCCGTCATCATTATTCATTACAAGGTTGTTAGAATAATAAGCACTCTGAGCCTCAACAGCGCAGATATAAACGCCTTCGTCCCAAGTAAAACCGTCCTTACTTGTGTAAAGAACGAAATGGGGAGGCAGTTCAGGAGTTTCGCAACCTGCTCTGCCGTGAAGAATATAACCGCCTTTGACTTTGCCTATTTGAGGATTACGGATTCGTTTTGCAACATAACTCTTTCCCTCTTCAGTCCAGGTCTTACCCATATCATAACTTATATGATAATAGAGATTATATTCATCTTTTTGGTTATATAAATAGCAAATAAGCGCACCGTCATCCATAATTTCAATATCACCGTAAGCATCGGCAATATTACAGGGAACCTCGCTTACAAGTGAAAATGATTTTCCGCCGTCTTCACTCTTATACAGATAATATTTTTCCTCGGGTTTGCCTATCTTCCAGACACCGTCATTCATAAGTGTATAAATAATACCGTTGTGAACGAGTGCATCATAAACTCTGCCCTTTTTATCGCACATAAGAGCTGGTTCTGACCAGGTTTCTCCCCCGTCTTCACTTCTCAACACTACAGGCTCAAGATGCGGCTCCCAACCGTTGGGATTAAGATTCCTGAGACAAAAAACAACAATTTCATTTTCCTTTGTTGAAACTGCCTTTTCGCAACTTACAGTAAAAGGCTGATTTATCAGCGCATCATAAGAATACTGTAATATTTTAGCGTCATCCCAAGTAATACCGCCGTCGGTTGAGCGTTTATATTCCACCCAGCCGAATCCGTTATGACCGGGAGAATTATCGTTGCGCATTCCCGAACAGTTGGAATAAAAAGAAATTATATGATTCTTTTTATATTCTGCAAGAGCGTGACCGAGATGTCCGCTTCTCAGATTCTTCTGATTATCAACATATAACATACCCATACTCGGCACA
>JAFVTZ010000159.1 GCA_017502965.1 Clostridia bacterium | reverse complement strand
GAATCAACTATTACCGAAGTATTGGTGGTGAACATACCCCCGTTAGCGTCAAACCTGACGCTAACGGTGTAATTTTCATCATTGTTCTTTTCATACGGAGTTTTTTCAGCAGAACAACCTGCAAACAGGGCAACTGCTGCCAAAGAAAGCACCGCGATAAATAATGCTTTAATTCTCAGTTTCATCTTGTTCCCCATCTTCTTTCTCTACTTGTTCTACTGTTTTCTTACTCTTTTTCTTTTCTGCTCTGTTTTTAGCATTATCAGCCATTTTAACTTTTAACGCTTTAACAGAATTTGCAAAACTTATTGCAAGATTTTTAACTGAAACTGCGAATTTCACTGCATAAACCGCAATAAACTTTGCCGCTTTAACCGCAAAATTCTTAATCCAAATTGCTGTTTTAACCGAAACAGATTTAATCACATTTGCAGCCTTTGCTAATGCAGGTTTTAAAACCTCAGCCATTTTTGCGAAAACGGGTTTTAAAACTTTGCCTATCTTTTGGGTCACAGGGCTTAAGAATTTTGCAACTTTTTTGAAAACAGGTCCTAAAACATCTGAAATCTTAGTAATTACGGGACTTAAAACCTTAGCAATTTTATCGGTTACAGGTTTTAAAAATCTCTTTATCTGTGCGCCGAATTTTTTGCAAAGAACAAAAACTGCAGCCGCTAAAACTATAATGATTGCAATTATCAGGATAACAGCACCTGAACGGTTTTCCTTTTCTGCAGATTTTTCTTCTTTTTCGGTTTTATTTTCAGCAGAAAGAAGCGCTGTAACACGCTGTTCGGCTGAAACCAAATCAGAATAGTTTGTAACCAGAGCCAACTGTTCGGTTGTAGCAATTTTGCCGTAAGCCTCACGGGCATATTCAACCAGAGCCTTATCTTTAAGGGTTACTCTTTCGGGAATAGCCTTAATAGCCTGAATAACATCTACAGTTGTTTCGTCGGGAGCGGCAGGTCCGTCAATAGTGAAATCAAAATACTGATTGCAGATAAACGAATCGTAACCAACACCATTTACAGGCTTAACCATTGTTAACTTATCCTCAACATAGCCTACATAGTCAACAAAGTTAGCGCCGTAGAATACGTTGGAATACATATTATTTGTAACGTTCCACATAAAGTAAGGAACAAGACCCATACCGTCTATCTGAATTTCGTTACCGTCGTAATCGGTGTAAGTACCATAATCACCGCTACCGGGAATATTTTTGAAACTTCCGTAGTAGTTAGGGTCATATTCTTCTTCAAAGTTCGGAACAGTATGACTGCCGAAAATAACAAGATTCAGTTTATTACAGCCGTAGAATGCTTTATGACCGATTGCGGTTGTGGTGAAGGGCATTTTAACCGTTACAACATCACTGCCTGCAAAAGCCATAGTAGAGATACGCACAGTATCATCAGCAACTGTTACATACTCATCATTTGTGCCTGCATAGGTTATAAGTTCCAAACCGCTTGCATTGTTGCAGTAAAGCGAGCCGTCTATAACAAATACAGTATCGCTGATATCATAAGTATAGGTGGTAATTTCTTTTTCTTTACCGTCTTCCTTCTGGGTCTCTGTTTTGCTGAAAGGCTTGACTTTACACATTGCAAAGGGATTATCGCCTATCTTTTCGATATCGTCACCCAGAGTTACCTTGAAAGGAGTGAGTTCTTCTTTCATAAAGGCGTTTTTACCTATCGAAACAGCGCCCGAAAGGTCAGCCTCACGAACCTCAATATAAGCAAATGCATAATCGCCTATATTCTTAACAAATCTAAGGTTTTCAATATTATTAAGCGGTTCGCAGTAAGAGAAACTGCCTTCGCCGATATCTTCGGTCTTTTCGCCGAATTTAACGCTTGCGAGTTTCTTATTTGAAACGAATGCATACTCGCCTACGGTGTTTGCGCCCGAAATATCAACCTTTTCGAGTCCGCATTCCATAAATGCGTAATCCCCGATTGTCTTAACTGCCTCAAGGTTTATATTCTTAAGAGAATCGCATCCTGCAAAAGCATACTGAGGAATTTCATCAATTTTGCTGTTAAGTTTAACATTAACTAACTTTCTGCAGTATGAGAAAGCATACTCACCGATACTCTCAGCCGAAGAAACATCAATATTTTCTACGAGAGGTCCGTGGTAAGTGTATCTGCAATACCCTTGAGAATTAACCGCAGCAACGGTCATATTTTCATCGAGGCAAGCATAATACACATCACCCGAAACGGCATAATCACCGATTTTCTTTGCTTTCGAAAGGTCAATATATTTAAGACTTGAGGTGTTATAGAACGCCATTTTTTCAAGCTGGGCATTAGCACCAAGAGTAACACTTTCAAGGCTTGCCGCATTGGAGAAAGCGCTTTCACCGATAACAGCATCGTCACCGATAGTCAGTGCTTTCAGAGGTGAAGAGAAAACATAACGGAAAAGTTTCTTATCTCCTTCGTAATAAGTTTCAACCTTAAAGGCAATATCTTTATTCAGGCTGAAAGCATATTTGCCGATTTTTACCTTATTACCGATAACTACAGAATTGAGTTCTGTGCACTCGCTGAAAGTACCCTCTTCTATCTCCATTTTGTCGGGGATATTGACAGAGGTGAGTTTTGTATGCGAGAAAGCATATTTTCCGATCTTGGTTTTATCAGTAAACTGGGGCATTTCGGTGATAGCGGTTTCAAAGAAAGCATACTCACCGATAGTTTCAAGTTTTCCGAGTTTAACCGATACTAAACTCTCATTTGAAGCCAGACCGTATTCCCCGATAACCTTGACATTCGGAAGTACAACCGAAGTGATTTTCTGGTTGCTGGAAAACGCACCCTTCGAAATTTCTTTAATCTTCTTGCCGCCAGCACTGGCCTCTGTAAACTCACCCTTAACGAGCGGAGAAACCGCTATCAGTTTATCACCTTTAGCAGAAACAATATAGTCATTTTTGCCTGTTTTATATGTTTTATTGCCCTTTTCAATTTCGAACTTTTCAATCTTTGTATCTCTGAATGCAAATACGCCGATATCGTTTACATCGGGACCGATTTTTACCGATTTCATTTCTTCACATTCGTAGAACATACCTTCAGGCAATACTGCTGAATTTACATAGAATTCTTTCAAAGATTCGCAGTCTGTGAATGCATAAGCGCCGTATTTGACCTTATCAGCCTTAATAGTAACATCTTTAAGTTTCTTACAAGCTGCAAATGCATACTGACCGACAGAAAGGAGTGACTTTCCGAGTTCTATGCCTTCAAGTTTCTGGTTGCCTGCAAATGCATAATCCGAAATAACGCAAATAGACGGGAATTTCAGAGTGCCGCGAAGGTCGCAGTTTTCAAACGCATTCTGGTTTATGATTATAAGGTTATTCTTATCGCTGAAAGTAATCTTCTGCAAAGAGGTACAGCCCACAAATGCGCCGTATTCAATAGCTTCAAGAGAGGACGGAAGAACAACCTCTTCAAGTGCTGTCAGGTTTGCAAAAGCATAAGAACCGATCTTCTTGACACCCTCAGGAATTACAACTTTGGTAATTGTGCTATCACCTATGTACCACGCTTTTGAAGTTTCCTTATCATCAATAGCGAGTTCCTCAGGGGTTTTCATTATATACTCAAAGTTTGAGAACGCAAAGTTTCCTATTTCTGTGAGAGAAAGGTCTTTCGGGATATCAACAAGTCCGCCGTTACCGTAATAATGAGAGAGGATAGCACCCGTTGTAACATAAGGGTCTTTAACCTCAACCGAAACGGTTTCTGAGTAATAGGTACTCTGTTCGTCTAGCAGAACTTTAACAGTTACCGAAGCAAAACCTTCTGCAACAGCGGTTACAACTCCGCCTGCATCTACCTTTACAATGCTTTCGTTACTGCTTTCAAACTCAACGGTTGTGTCTTTCGGGAAATAAGCATCCAGAGAGTATCTGAGAGCCACTGTTTCGGAAGGATACATCTTTAATTTGTAATTTCCTTCGAAATGGTTGTTATTTCCTGTATCGCCAATATCTTTATCCTTGTTTTCAAGGATGTAATAAGCCTTGGTGGTTTCATAACCGTCAAGGGTGAAAACATCTGCTACAGGTTTGTCATATCTTCTGTAACCGTCATCATCTTCACCGAGAACGGTCACATTAAATGTAACACTCTTATTGGTTGTCGGGTCCTGAGCCTTGATAATAGCACTACCTGAAGACACAGCAACCAACTTGTTATTTACAACTCTTGCAACACTGGGTTTAGAAGATGAGAAGTTGAGAAGTTCTGCCCACTCTGTAGCAGGAGTTACAACAGGTTCTAATGAAATTACCTCGTTGGGGCTTAAGGTTATTCCCTCTTCAAGACCGTCAAAATAGAAATCTGAGAAATTATCAGGAAGACCTATTTCATAGGTTGCATAGTTGAGCGCATAGTCATAAGCGGTTATTACAAAGCAGTTCTTACTTGTAGCATTGTTCTTGATATCAAACAGATAGTCTGTAAGTTCATAGGTAACTTTGGTTGTGCTGTTACGCTCTGAATAAACAGGGGTCATATACTGCTCAAAATTTTTGAGCGCAGGCGCCATATTACCTTCTTCGTCTGCTTCCTCGGTTACATAACCTATCTGCGAACACATTGCATAATGGTTATCGTAAATCATAACATCCGCATAAAGACGGTTTTTCTTCAATGTTTTGTCATATTTATAATAATATTCAACATTAGTTACTGTAGGAGCCTCAAAGTCAGCCACAAGCGGGAACTCGAACACATTATTGAGGTTGGTTTTAAGTCCGCCGTCACCGTAATCCACATAACCCACAAGTTTAACCGTATACTCACTGTTGTTTTCAAGGTTATATTCAGAGGTATCAAACTCTATCTTTACATTTGAAGGATAGATAGAAGCACCACCGTCGCTGTAAGACTTGCGGATATCCTTTTCTTCCTTCTCGAAAATAACTTCACCCGTAGTATCGTCTGTAATAGATATTTCTATCTTAGCGGCATTTCTCAGCATACCTGCCCAGACAAATCGGAGCGAATGTATTGTTCCTTCCTGATTTGATAACGCGACATAATTCTCATTAGCCGAAATTACCATATCGTCAGGGTCTTGCAAGAAGTAGTATGAGCCGAGGAAACTTACATAATCTTCGCTCACTCCACCTACAGGACGGGTTGCATAGGCATCTGCCATAACCTTATCTTCAATGTCAATACCGTCATCCAATTCATCGGCATTGGTATCATAATAAGTAAGGTCGAATAAAGGAGCCCGTGTCCAGTCGCCATAGTAAGCGAGATATGGTACATTAAGGTCTACCTTTGTGCCTGATTTTGCAGTTAAGGTGATGAAACCTTCAACATACATACCGTTTTCAAAAGATTTATCAAGATATTTCTTATCTTTCTTGCTGAGGGTTATTCTTACAGTTACCTTGGCTTCTTTGCCTGCGGCTACTTTAACCTTTGTTCCGCTTAACTTTCCGCCTTTGACAGAAACAACCTCAACCTTTGCACCGTCAAGGATACGGGCTTCTTCGGTAACTGTGGTTTCACCGGCATTTGTCTTTGTTTCGCTGACACCCTCGGTCATAACATAAGCGCCGATATCGTATTTGAGTTTTCTTTTGCCGAAATTGTTAATGGCAAAGGTCATCTCATAGACACCTGTTTTTTCAGGGTCGTCACCGAGTTCGAGTTTTGCCTTGTCAGCCTCTTTGCCGTCAACATCGAATGCTTTAATATAAGCAGAGGTTTTTACAGAACTTGTAAGATTTGCAAGACCTGCACCCTGCTTTCTTACAGAATAAGGCAAACCGTTTGTGTTAAGTGCTATATCTGCAGTAGACATCATAAGAGAGTTAACCATACGGTTTACTTTCACATTGTCTTTTGCAATCTTGGGGAAATTCTCTACAACATATTGTCTGAGCAGTATAACAACACCTGCAAGGTTCGGGCAAGCCATTGATGTACCTGATAAACGGTCATATCCGCCGCCTGTAACCGAAGAAAGAATACTGCCGCCGTGTGCAGTAATTTCAGGTTTAATCCGAAGGTCAGGAGTAGGACCCCAGGAAGAGAAGTCCGAAATGAAGGGACCTGAGGTTTGCTTGCGGCTGATTTTCAGGGTTCCCTTACCCTTCTTTGCAAGCATTTCACCGTCATCCTGAGAAATAGAGCAAACTGCAAGTTTTGCATCGCCGACATTCATTTTAATATCGCCCGACACATTATTATATATAATAATACCTGCCGCGCCTTGCTCTTCGGCTATAATCGCCTTTTCTTCAAAGGTGTTAGAACCACGGCGAACCAAAGCAATTTTGCCTTTGACATTTATTCCTGTGTAGTCAGCACTTCTTCCGACACCGGGAATCAGCACATATTCAAGTTTTGCAGAATCTTCGTCATCTAAAAGAGTATCAAAGAAATGATTTTCTTCTGCGGCAGAGTTGGTGGATTCTGTAAAATAGATAATTGTATCGCCATATTTTATATAAGGAGTTTCAACACCGCTTATCGATGCAACCGACATAACACCCTCGTAGGTAGAAGGAGAACCTACTGTACCGGTGTCAGGATTAGAGGTAAGACCGAGGTTACCGTTTGATTCAGAGCCGTATGCAGAACTGAAACTGTTTGAAGCGGCAACAACCATACTTATTCCCGCATCACGAATTTTATCGTAAATACCGTCTACCGATTCTTCGTCTGTTGCACGGCTGAAACCGCAGGCAGTACCGATAGACATATTGATAACATCAACGCCCAAAACAACACAGTCTTCAAGTGCGGCAAGTATCCATGCAGTTCTCGCTGTATCAACAACATCTGAGAAAATTTTCATAGATACAAGTTGCGCATTGGGAGCAACACCGCGGATAGTATCGTCATTACCTACGATAACACCCGAAACGTGAGTACCGTGGTTATTGTGTGTTGAATAAACATCTGGGTCACTGTCAGCATAGTCAAAACCGAAAGGAACTTTATCGTTTATGTAAACATCGTCAACAGTAAGACCTTCCAACTGCTCGCTTGCGGCGGTATCTTCAATAACAGCCGCAACATCGTCATAAGTAAGACCTAAGTTTTTGGAACTGAAATTCTTGGGTGAAAAAGCAGTATGGTTTGAGTCAAGACCTGTATCCAATACAGCAACAACCATTCCTGAGCCGTCATATCCCGCATCGGAACTGTCAAAAATACCTGTATCAAAAACATTTACCTTATTCTCAACAAGTTCGGTTTTAGCAGGCTCGTAAACCTCACCTACTATAACATCCATACCTTTTCCTAAGGCTTTGCAGGTTTTTGCAAAATCTGCCGCCTTGATAACAAGTTCAAAAACGCTGAGAACCGTTGAGTAATCCTCACCAGTGGTATAGGAAATATCCAAATCGTCAAGAGAAGACAGAACCTGCGATTTCTGGTTTGCTATATCTTTTCTGATTTTAACCGAATCGTCACTACTTACGGCATAGTCCATAAAAGACATAGTTTTATCTGTGCCCTCGTAAGCATCCATAATAGTTGTTGTATCAACAGTAACTATTACTGATATCTCGTCCTGAGCCTTAACATTATCGGGAAGTTTGAACACAACAGAATCATCAAGATACTGCGAGTAATCGTTCTTTATACCCTCAAGTTTCTGGATGTAAGAAGCGTTGTATTCAGAATCGATTTTTTCTGCTCCTACGCTCGGTACAGCAATAGCCCCCATTAAAAGAGCCGCCACTGTAAAGGTTGCCAGAGCACTTCTGCATCTCTTAAAAAGCATTTTTTTCCTCATCGGTTTTACTTTTCTCCTTCTTTAATACACTAAATAGTCAAAGCATACATATTCATTATACATAATACCTCATTTCGACCAAAAAAGCAAGTTTTAATATAACTAATTTTAAATTTATTTTAATGTTTTTATCGCATTTACTTTTTGTATTTTAT
>JAFVTZ010000158.1 GCA_017502965.1 Clostridia bacterium | reverse complement strand
GGCATTGTATCAGTTTCGCGTTTAGCGGGTGCTCCGCAATGAGGACAGGTGGTGTTAACCCAGTCTGTCATTTTGGCAAGCGGAGATTCTCCGTTATCTGTAGGCTCATAGGAATCAACATTGGGAAGAACTAAAGGCAGTTCACTCTCAGGCAGAGGAACATAACCGCACTTTTCGCAATATACCATAGGTATAGGCTCGCCCCAATATCTCTGACGGGAGAATACCCAGTCACGCAGTTTATAATTGGTTTTAACTGAACCTATTCCCTTTTCGCAAAGCCATTCCTGAATTTTCTTCTTTGCATCTTCAACAGAAAGACCGTTTAAGAAATCAGAATTAACGAGAATACCTGTTGCACAGTCGGTGAAAGCCGCCTTCTGAACATCTTCTCCGCCTGAAACTACTTCAATTATCGGCAGACCGAATTTCTTTGCAAAATCCCAGTCACGTGTATCATGAGCAGGAACGGCCATAATAGCGCCTGTGCCGTAAGAGATAAGTACATAGTCCGAAATGAAAATCGGAATTTCTGTGTTATTTACAGGGTTTATTGCAGTAACTCCGACAAGTTTAACACCTGTTTTATCTTTTGCAAGTTCTGTACGCTCAAAGTCGGACTTTTTGGAAGCCTGAACCTGATAATCGCGCACTTCATCCATATTTTCAATCTTGTCAGCCCATTTTTCGAGCAAAGGATGCTCAGGAGACATAACCATATAAGTAGCACCGAAAAGTGTATCTGCACGGGTAGTGAAAATATCGAATGTATCACCTATATTGGTGCTGAAAGTAACCTGTGTACCGTAAGAACGGCCTATCCAGTTTCTCTGCTGAGTCTTGACACGCTCAATAAAGTCAACACCATCAAGACCCTCAAGCAGTTTTTCTGCATATTCGGTGATTCTAAGCATCCACTGGCTTTTTTCTTTCTGAACAACTTCGCTTCCGCAACGCTCGCAAACTCCGTTTACAACCTCTTCGTTTGCAAGAACGCACTTACAGGAAGTACACCAGTTTACCGACATTTCCTTTTTATAAGCAAGACCCTTTTTAAAGAGTTGCAGGAAAATCCACTGTGTCCACTTGTAGTAAGACGGGTCGGTAGTATTAACCTCTCTGTTCCAGTCGAAAGAAAAACCGAGAGATTTTAACTGACGCTTGAAGTTAGCCACATTATTCTCCGTAACAATAGACGGATGGATATGGTTTTTGATAGCAAAGTTTTCTGTCGGCAGACCGAAAGCATCCCAACCCATAGGATAAAGTACATTATATCCCTGCAAACGCTTTTTACGGCAGACAATGTCGATAGCGGTATAAGAACGGGGATGTCCTACATGAAGACCCTGTGCGGACGGATAAGGGAATTCAACCAAACCGTAAAACTTGGGTAAAGAATAATCGTCTTTTGCAGCAAAAGTATCCTTTTCATCCCAGATATCCTGCCATTTCTTTTCTATTTGTTTATAATCGTAATTCTGCATTTTCAGTCCCCCTCAGCAACTGTAAGAATATCGTTCATATCGAGCGGCTCGCCGTCGCTCCACATTTTATCAAGCCCGTAAAATTCGCGCTCGTTTTTACCGAATATATGAATTATCACCGAACCGTAATCAAGGGCTATCCAGCCTGTGGCTCTGCCCTCAATATGGTGAGGTTTTATGCCGTTTTCCTCTAATTTATCTTCAACCTCATCGCAAAGTGCCCTGACATGTGTTGAAGAAGTTGCGGTGCAAATTAAAAAGTATTCGCAAAGCACAGTTAAATCTGCGATTTTAACCGCACTTATTTCTTTTGCTTTCTTTTCGTTAAGTGCGTTAGCCGCAATTTTTATAATATCTAAAGATTCCAAACTATTTACCTCCACATAAAGTAATTTCATTGTACGCTGATACAGTATCGGGATGAATTGCTCTGTCCTGATTTACAAGGTCGCATATAGAATATTTAAGCGCATATATCATTGCTTTTTCGAGCGAATCATCAACATATTTTCTGATTACATCAACATCGTCATAATCGCGGTCACTTGAAGTGAAATCCGCAAGATAAAGTATCTTGGCCGTAAGTGTCATATCAGCCTTTGCAGTTGTATGATACCTCGCCGCATCCAATACTTCTTCATCATCTATACCTAAAACATATCTGAGATATGCTTCTCCAGACATCGCATGCCAGAGTTTGTGCGCATTTTTCTCAATATCGGATAGCATTATACCAAAAGTCTCAAAGATTTTCAAGTGTTCATCCGCAGGAGCGTTTTTGGTAACATCGTGAAGCAGACCTGCAAGGTAACATTTTTCAACATCGCCGCCGTATTTAGCTGCGAGCCGTTTTGCCTCATCAGCAACACAAAGAGAGTGATGATAACGCTTTTCATTGAGTTTACTTTTTAAAATTTCAGTATATTTATTATATAACTCTTCAGTCACCGTAATCTCCCCTTCCGGACAAAAATTTATAAACCCTTTCGGGCAATAAAGAGCGGGCTTTAGTAAAATTGTTTCGTATTTCGGTTGAAGACACAGCAGGGATTATTTCGTCCTTAACTGTGATTTTCATACCAAGCCCCGAAAATCTTCTGATACATTCGTTAAATTCGCTGATATCGGTATCACTTCTTTTAAAAACCGTAAACGGAATTATCTTCATCAGTTCTTCATATCTGTACCATTTATCAAAATAAACCAGCATATCTCCGCCGCAAACAAAAGTAAACTCACGGTCAGGATATCTTTTTTTAAGTTCTGTTACAGTATCAAAAGAATAACTTTTGCCTTCTCTTTCAAACTCAATAAGACAAACTTCCGCTTTTGAAAAATCTTCGGACACAATCTGGCACATTTTAATTCTTGTATCATCTTCCGCCATTTTATCGCAAACCTTATGCGGCGGAATGCGGTCAGGCATAATGAAGATTTTTTCAATACTGCTGTCGTTTTCCAAAGCGCGGAGCATTTCATAATGCCCGATATGAAACGGGTTGAAAGTTCCGCCGAAAATTGCTGTAAGCGGCATTATTTCACCAACTTGATGGTTTTATTGTTTTTGCTTTCTTTATAAAGAATAAAGCGTGTGCCTATAACCTGCACAACATCACACTGGCACATTTCAGCCAGCATATCTGCAGATTCTCTCGAAGATGTAGGGCAGGTTTCAAGAGAACGCAGTTTTATAAGTTCTCTTGCTTCTAATGCATCTTTTACCTGCTTTACGGTATTATCGTTTATACCGCCTTTTCCTATCTGCAGTATAGTTTCCATATCGTTTGCCATGGCGCGAAGTTGAGCGCGCTGTCTGCTGTTTAACATATTATTACCCCTGAATATATTTTTTAAGTTCTTCTTTTAAAAGTCTTAGTGCTTTTCCTCTATGGCTTATACTGTCCTTTTCCTCAGCCGATAAATGACCGAAACATCCCTTTTCGCTGATGAACATCGGGTCATAACCGAAACCGCAACTACCCGATTCCTCAAAGGCTATATGTCCGTGGCACTCACCTCTGACAGTAAACTCCCTGCCGTCAGGGAAAACGCAGGCAATAGCGGCAACATAGTAGGCTGTGCGCTTTTCCATAGGCACACCCTCAAGTTCTCTTAAAACTTTCTTGTTGTTTTCATCATCATTTCCGTGTTCACCTGAATACCTCGCAGAATAAACACCCGGTGCTCCGCCGAGATAGTCAACACAAAGACCGGAATCGTCAGCAACGCTGATAAATCCTGTTTCTTTAAGACCTGCTTTTGCCTTTAAGAGCGCATTTTCCTCAAATGTAGTGCCCGTTTCTTCAACCTCCGAAAGCGGTTTTTCAAGATCCTTTTCGCAAAGCACCTCAAAACCCATCGGTTCGAGAATACGCTTTAGTTCTGTCAGTTTTTTAAGATTTTTTGTTGCAACAAAAATTTTCATTTATTATTCCTCGCTGTCAAATATACCGTCAGCAAAATCTTTTGCAGAAAACGGTTGCAAATCGTCAATTCCTTCGCCAACGCCTATATATTTTACGGGTATTGAAAGTTCATTTCTGATAGCGATTACTATACCGCCCTTTGCAGTACCGTCAAGTTTAGTTAAAACAATACCTGTAATATCGGTAACATTTTTGAACTCTCTTGCCTGATTTACTGCATTCTGTCCCGTAGCGGCATCAAGTACAAGCAGGGTTTCAACCGAAGCCTCGGGAAGTTCCCTTGCGATAACACGGTTAATTTTAGCAAGTTCGTCCATAAGATTTTTCTTATTGTGAAGTCTGCCCGCAGTATCGCAGATTATAACATCCGCTCCTCTTGCCTTTGCAGAAGCTATTGTATCAAACACAACCGATGCAGGGTCAGTGCCCTCAACACTTTTAACCATTGAAACGCCTGCTCTCTCGGCCCAGATTCCGAGCTGGTCAATAGCCGCCGCACGGAAAGTATCAGCCGC
>JAFVTZ010000157.1 GCA_017502965.1 Clostridia bacterium | reverse complement strand
GGCGGCGGAACAGTTGCTATGTTTATTGCAAACCTCGGTGTAGATGTAGTAGACCTCGGTGTTCCTGTGCTTTCTATGCACGCTCCTTTTGAAACCACTGCTAAGTTTGATGTATATATGTGCTACAGAGCAATGTACGAATTTATGAAATAATTATTCGGAGTGATTTGAATGAGAATTTGTGTTTACGGCGCAGCATCTCCTACTATTGACCCTATGTATATTGAAAAGGTTGAGCAGATGGGAAAAATTATGGTAGAAAGGGGACATTCGCTTGTTTTCGGTGGCGGCGGTAACGGCCTTATGGGAGCGGCTGCCCGAGGAGTTAAATCTGCAGGCGGATATATCCTTGGTGTTATTCCTAAATTCTTTGATGACGAAAAGGTTGAGGCTATCTGCGATTTCTGTGATGAACTGGTTTTGCCTGATACAATGCGTCAGCGAAAGCAGATTATGGAAGACAATGCCGATGCTTTTATAGTAGTACCGGGCGGAATAGGCACCTTTGAGGAATTTTTTGAAATCCTCACTTTGAAGCAACTTTGTCGCCATAATAAACCTATCGCTATATATAATATCGAGGGTTACTATGATGATATAAATGCCGCAATGCAAAAGGCTATTCAAAAGAATTTTATAAAAGAAAACTGTAATGAACTGTATAAGGTGACAGAGGATTTGAATGAATTGTTCGGATATATCGAAACACCTGCAGAGCAAATCAGAACAGTAAAAGAACTTAAAGACGGATAAATAAAAAAACTCTTGACAATTGCCGAAATATGTGTATAATAGATTTCACAATGAAGTAGTACGCAAAGCGTCCTCACCCTCGGCAAATGGCTAAAGGGTCAATAAGATTTACTTTTTAAACAGTATTCTTATGCGTGGGCGTTATTGCGCCCACGCTTTTGTTTTAAGTGGCAAAAGCCACATTTATCCATTTGGAGGTGCGTCAAAATTAGCAGTAAAGAACTTGCGGTAAATGAAGATATTAAATTCAAGGAAGTTCGTGTAATTTCCGCTGACGGTTCACAACTTGGTATCATTTCGGTTGATAAGGCTCTTGAAGCGGCTTATGCAGCAGATTTGGATCTCGTTTGCATTTCGCCCAATGCTCAGCCGCCTGTCTGCAAGATTATGGATTACGGTAAGTACCGTTTCGAGCAGGCTAAACGCGAAAAGGAAGCCAAGAAAAACCAGAAAGTTATGGAAGTTAAGGAAATCAGACTTGGACTTAGTATTGATGTTCATGACTTTGAAACCAAGGGTAGACACGCTATCCGCTTTTTACAGGAAGGCAACAAGGTAAAAGTATCAATCCGTTTCCGTGGCCGTGAACTCGGTCATCCTGAAATCGGTCTTGAAACTATGAGCCGTTTTGCTGAATACTGTCAGGATTATTCTACTGTTGAAAAGGCTGCTAAAATGGAAGGACGTAATATGCTTATGTTCCTTAGCCCCAAATCGGGTAAATAATCAGTTGTTTAAAAAAATTTTTGGGAGGACTTAAAATGCCTAAGATTAAAACTCACAGCGGCGCCAAGAAGCGCTTCAAACTTACCAAAACCGGTAAAGTTAAAAGAGCACATGCTTTCAAGTCGCACATTCTCAACAAGAAGACAACCAAGCGTAAGAGAAATCTTCGTAAAACAGTTACTGCCGACGTAACAAATGTTGCAGCGGTAAAGAAAATGATTCCTTATAAATAAGGGAAACTTGAAAGTGGAGGTAAACAGAAATGGCACGTGTTAAAGGTGCGTTAGCAACACGCAAAAGAAGAAAAAAGATTTTAAAACTTGCTAAGGGCTATTTCGGCGCAAAGTCCAAGCTCTTTAAAACCGCTAAAGAAGCCGTAATGAAATCCGGCAACTATGCTTATATCGGCCGCAGACTTAAAAAGCGTGATTTCCGCCGTTTGTGGATCACCCGTATTTCAGCTGCTTGCAAGATGAACGATATAAACTATTCTTCATTTATGAACGGTCTTAATAAAGCAGGTGTATCTATAAACCGCAAGATGCTCGCAGACCTCGCTGTAAACGATGCTGCAGGTTTTGCAACACTCGTTAAGGCTGCTAAAAAGGCTCTTGAAAAATAATTTTATATTCTCCCTAAGGTTTCTTAGGGAGGATTTTTCATTTTTAAATACTGATTTATACAGATAAAAGAGGGTGAAATTTTGACCGATTTCAAGGTAATAACAAGCAAAGAAAATTCACTTATCAAGTTTATTTCCGCTTTGCAGACTTCTGCTAAACGCCGTCAGGAAAACGGCGCTTTTGTGCTTGAAGGGCTTCGTATTTGCTCAGATGCAAGGGAAAACGGAATTCGGTTTGATAAGTTAATTATCTCGGACAGTGCGGCTGAAAAATATGCCGAAGATATCCGCATTTTTTCTGAAAATTCAGAGGAGTGCTATAAACTGCCCGACAGTTTGTTTAAAAAAATTTCAGACACTGCTTCTCCTCAGGGTATAATAGCAGTAGCGAAAATGACAAAAAAGAATATAACCGAAATTGACAGAAACGGCAGATATATTGCTCTCGAAAATCTTGCTGACCCCTCGAATTTAGGAGCGGTAGCCCGAACGGCTGAGGCTTTTGGGGTGAGCGGTATAATCCTCTCGGGTGACGGCTGTGACCCTTATTCTCCGAAATCCCTCAGGGCTTCTATGGGAACACTTCTGCGTATGCCTGTTTTTATCTTCAATGATTTTGCAAGGGAACTTTGCGAGTCGGGGCTTAAAACATTTGCCTGCGTAGTAGATAAGGATGCAAAAAATATAAGCGAGATAAAGTTTAGTGACGGCTGTGCGCTTATAATAGGCAATGAGGCTAACGGTATTACCGACGAAACAAAAGCAGTGGCTGACTGCCTTATAACCATCCCGATGATAGGTAAAGCAGAATCTCTTAACGCCGCAGTTGCCGCATCGGTTTCAATGTGGGAAATGATGAAATGATAAGATACAGTGTCTGGTTATCGCTTGTTTTAGGTGTTGCTAACAGTAAAACAGGTGAGATTTTTGAGCATTTCAAAACTGCGGAAAATGTTTTCAAATCAGGAATAGAAGAGTGCAGAAAAACAAACCTTTTCTCAAAGTCGGAACTTTTGAGAATGAATAAAACTTCTCTTTCTGATGCGCTGAAAATTATCGGCGAGTGTAATGAGAGTAAAATTGATATTATTCCTTTTGGCGATAAAAGGTATCCTTACTGTCTGTCAGTAATAGAAGACCCGCCTGCGGTGATTTATGTCAAGGGAAAACTGCCCGATTTTGACCGAATACCGAGTGTATGCATAGTGGGACCGAGAAAAGTAAGCGATTTCGGTAAAAGAGCGGCATATTCTCTGTCTTACCGCTTATCAAAAGCAGGAATAACTGTTGTGAGCGGCGGCGCTCTGGGAACAGATACCTATGCCCATGCAGGAGCACTTAAGGCTAATGCCGTAACAGTTGCAGTGCTCGGTTGCGGAATTCTTTATCCTTATCTTCTCAAAAATGAATCTTTGCGAAAGGCCATCTGTGAAAACGGCTGTGTGATAAGCGAATATCCGCCGGATTTTCCTGCAAGTAAATATACATTTCCTGTGAGAAACCGTATAATGTCAGCACTGTCGCTCGGAACGGTTGTAATTGAGGCGGCAGAGGGCAGCGGTTCTCTTATAACTGCAAGGCATGCTTATGAACAGGGACGGGATGTTTTTGTAATTCCGGGTTCGCCCGATAAAAAGGAATATGCAGGTTCTAATGCCCTTATGCGTGACGGTGCAAAACCACTTTTGGATGCATCTGATATTTTTAATGAATATATTCACCGCTTTCCTGATAAAATCAATATAGAAAGGGCTTACAGCGAAAGTATTATTGAGCCCAAAATAAAGGTTTCAAGCCAAGAAATTAAAAATAATCAAAAAAATTTCTTAGAAACCCTTTCAAAAGAAGCAAAAATAGTATATAATCAATTAGATAAGCAAAAATTTTATCCCGATGAAATTTGTAATACGGGGCTGTCTTCGGCAGAACTGCTTTCTGCACTTACAGAACTTGAAATGGAATTTCTTATAAAGGCAGTTCCCGGTGGTATGTATGAAAAAATGTAATATTCCAAAGGAGGACGATTATGTCGAAACTTTTAATTGTTGAGTCTCCGTCGAAAGTTAAACCTATCCAGAAATATCTCGGCAATGATTTTAAGGTAATGGCTTCAAAGGGTCATATCCGAGATTTGCCGAAATCCAAACTTGGTATTGATATAGATAACGATTTTAAACCCCAGTACAGCAATATGCCTGAAAAAAAGGATTTGATTAAATCCCTCAAACAGGCGGCGGCAGAGTGCGATGAAGTTTATCTTGCAACCGACCCTGATAGAGAGGGAGAGGCAATTTCATGGCATTTGGCGCAGATTCTGGCACTCGATATGAATGCCGAAAACCGCGTTACATTCAACGAAATAACCAAAAGCGGTGTTACTGCAGGCATAAAAGAACCGAGAAAACTTAATCTCGACCTTGTTGATGCTCAGCAGGCACGCCGTGTGCTTGACAGAATTGTAGGTTATAAACTCAGCCCGTTCCTTTGGAAAAAGGTAAAGAGCGGTCTTTCTGCAGGCAGAGTGCAGACTGTGGCTTTAAGGCTTATTGTTGAGCGTGAACGCGAGATTGAAAAGTTTGTGCCTCAGGAATACTGGTCTATAGATGCAAAATTAGCATCAGGCAGAAAATCCTTTATGGCAAAACTTCACGGCTTTGCAGACGGCAAGAAAATAGACCATATTGCAAACGGTGAAGAAGCCGAGGCTATTGTAAGCGACCTTGAAAATGCAGTTTATACCGTCAGCAATATCAAAAAAGGCAAGCGCAACCGCCAGCCTGCACCCCCGTTTATAACCTCAACTTTACAGCAGGAGGCTTCCCGTAAACTCGGGTTTACAGGTCAGCGCACAATGAGAATTGCACAGCAGCTTTACGAAGGTGTTGAAATTTCTGGTGTTGGCGTTACAGGTCTTATAACCTATATGCGTACTGATTCTTTGCGTATTTCAGAAGAGGCTCGCGCTGCCGCAAATAAGTTTATCACAGGAACTTACGGGGATAAGTATCTCCCGTCATCTCCACGTTATTTTAAAACAAAAAGCGGCGCTCAGGATGCTCACGAAGCAATAAGACCTACTTATGTTTCCATTACCCCGGCTGAGGTAAAAAATCAGCTTCCCTCTGATATGTACAAAACATACAAGCTTATCTGGGAAAGATTTGTAGCTTCGCAGATGAAGCCTGCCATATACGAAACTGCAACCGTTGACATTACAGCAGGAAAATACGGTTTTCGCGAAAGCGGCTCAAAGCTTATTTTCAAGGGTTATATGAGCGTTTATGTAGAGGGCAGTGACGAGGGCGAAGCAGAAAAGGATACAATTCTGCCGCCTCTTACAAAAAACGAGGTGCTTAGCCTTGTTGATTTAAAAAATGAGCAGCACTTTACCCAGCCTCCCCTTCGCTATACAGAAGCATCGCTGATTAAAGCAATGGAGGAAAAGGGTATCGGCAGACCCAGTACCTATGCCCCCACAATTACCACAATTACAACCCGCGGTT
>JAFVTZ010000156.1 GCA_017502965.1 Clostridia bacterium | reverse complement strand
GTTCCCCGAACATCTCCCCGACAGCTATTTCTCCGAGTATACTGCGGTTGCCCCAATAGTCATCTTTCTGAATATGGAGACTTCCCTCCGCCAAAACGGTGATATCGCATAAAGCTTCCCCTTGCCTTAAAACATATTCACCTTTTTTATAATATTTAACTCTCGCTCCGAGGCAGGAAAGCATTGAAATAATTTCATCTTCGCTGACCCCTGCAAACATCTGTGTTTTTTTGAGAACAGGAACAAATTTTTTCATATTTTTCTCTTTTCCGTTGTAAAAACAACCGATTTCTATTTATTATTATATTATAATAAACTCACCAAATCAAGCAAGGAGCAAAATTATGATAAGAAAAATTATAAAAATAGATGAGGAAAAATGTAACGGTTGCGGCGCGTACGCCACCGCCTGCCATGAGGGTGCTATTGAGATGGTAAACGGAAAAGCAATGCTTACCCGAGAAGATTATTGCGACGGTCTTGGCGACTGTCTGCCCGCCTGCCCCGTGGATGCTATCACTTTTGAGGAAAGAGAAGCCCCCGCTTATAACGAGGCGGCTGTTCTTGCCTCAAAACAGAAAAAGGCGACCCCTTTGCCCTGCGGCTGTCCGGGAACTGCATCAAAAGCAATTAAGCGTGATCTATCCGCTGTGCAAACCTGCACCCCCGCTGTAAGCCAACTTTCCCAATGGCCTGTGCAGATAAAACTCGTACCCGTAAATGCACCTTATTTTGACGGCGCAAAACTGCTTGTTGCGGCTGACTGCACAGCCTATGCCTACGCTAATTTCCACAACGAATTTATCCGCAATCATATCACACTTATAGGTTGTCCGAAATTGGACGAGGGGGACTACACCGAAAAACTTACATCTATTATAAGGAATAACGATATAAAAAGCGTAACCGTAGTGCGAATGGAAGTGCCCTGCTGCGGCGGTATTGAACAGGCTGTTAAAAGAGCCTTGCAGACAAGCGGAAAATTTATTCCGTGGCAGGTGGTAACAGTTTCTACAGACGGCAAAATTTTAGATTAGGGTAGAGCGAATAATCCGAACCCGCCTCAAAGTGGCTTATTTCGGCGCTTTTTACCCAATCCATTCTTGTAAGGCTGACGGATTAACGAGTATTTTAACAAAGTATGAGCGAAAATCTGCCTTTTCAAAACGGAGTTCAGATTATTCACTCTACCCTAAACAAACTTTTATAATATAAAAAGACTAAGCGAGCAGGAATAATTATTCCTGCTCGCTTTCCTCATTGAATTGTAGTTTTATGTGTGATATAATTTATATACCTCAATAAATTCATTAAAAAAGGAAAACTATGAAGAAAATAAACTCTGTAAAAATTTCTCTTTCTGCGCTTTTTTGCGCAATAATATGTATTTTATCCCAGATATCTGTTATGACGCCTTTCGGAATACCGCTGACACTTCAAACATTTGCAGTATGCCTTTGCGGATGTTTTCTCGGCGCATATTACGGCACATTTGCCACCGCGGTTTATATAATTCTCGGCGCTGTGGGAATGCCCGTTTTCACCCTTTTTCAGGGCGGAGCGCAGATACTTGCAGGACTTACTGGCGGTTTTATCTTGGGTTTTTTACCTCTTGCCTTTTTAAGCGGTCTTGCCGTTAAACCTAACAAAACCGCTTTAAGGTTTATTTATTTATTTTCAGGGCTTTTACTCTGCCATCTGTTTGGTGTGTTGCAGTTTAAATTTGTTTCAGGAAACTCTCTTTTTTCTGCATTTCTGATTTCATCCCTGCCCTACATATTAAAAGATGCTATCTTTATTTTGCTTGCTTTCTTCAGTGCTCACAAAATAAAGAAAACACTAAAAAAATCATTTTAAAAACCCTTTGATTTCATCTTTTTTAAAAGTGCCGAAAAGGAAAAGCATTAAAACATAAAGCGGTAAACATATCAGGCACAAAAATATTATGTAAACCAACTCAAATTTAAGCGGAATTATTCTGAGAAATGTATCAGCAAGGAGCGAAATACAAAAAGCAGAGATAAGCGGCAGCAGGATATCCTGTGCCGTTTTTAATTTTGCACGGCTCACCTTTATAAGTCTTCCCACATTAAGAAAACAGGTTAAAAAATTTGAAAAATACATAATTCCCAAAAATCCGTTAAGTCCCGATTTTGGCAGAATTATAAGTATGAGAATTATCCTGATAGTAGAATCAAAAACCGAATTTTTAAAGGTGAATCCTTGTTGGTCAAGACCTTTTAAAATGCCGTCACTTATACTGTCAAGATACATAAGAGGAACTATGGGGGCGAGTGCTTTTAGCAAAAAACCTACCGATTCTTCGCCATAAATCAGATTTCCGATTTCCTCTCCGCCGACAAAAAAGATAGCGCTGAAAATAAACCCTATCACAGCGGTTAATTTTATTATTCTCTCTGTAGTGCTCCTTACCACCGAAAACCTCTCTTTTGCCGCCGCTTCTGACATTTCGGGAATAAGCAAGGTTGACACCGACCCGAGTATTGCAGAGGGGAAAAACAAAATCGGCAAAGCCATTCCTTTTATCATACCGAATTGTGACAGCGCTGTAGCCCCGGTAGCAGGGAATTTCGCAAGATTTTTGGGTACAAGCAGATTTTCCGCCGTTCTAAGGGCGGTATTTAGATATCTTCCCGAAGTTATAGGCGCGGCTATATGTAAAATCCGTCTTAGTGTGCCTTTTGGAGCGTCTGCTCTGCCGCCGAGAGTATTTAGTTTCCGCTTATCCGCAAGATAACTGAAATACAGCACCGCAAGACCTATTGCCTCGGAAATAAAGTCCCCGAACATCACCGCCGCGCAGGCGATTTCCAGCCCTTTTGACAAAAATGCCTTTACAAGCAAAACCACTGCAAAAATTCGAACAGCCTGCTCGGTTATCTGGGCTACAGCACTCGGCTCTGCTTTTCTGCGGGCGATAAAATATCCCCGAAGGCAGGAAGAAACACCCATAAAGGGTAGTGAAAAAGGCAGGATTTTAAGTGCTTTCACCGCCCGTATATCACCGAGAAATTCAGTTGCTATAAACTCCGCTCCAAAGAAAACCGCAAGCAGGGTTAAAACTGCTATTATGAGGGTGAGTTCCACCGCCCGCCGCAGTATCCTGACACAGCCTTTTTTTGTCCCAAGTGCCGCTTCTTCTGCAATAAGACGGGTAACAGCAGTGCTTATTCCGCTTGATGCAAAGGTGGATACAAGCATATAAACCGAAAATATAAGTTGATAAAGACCTATTCCCTCACTGCCTATAAGAGATGCAAGCCAGACCTTGAATATAATGCCTGCAAATCTTAAAACAAGCGACGAAACGGTAAGTATCAGCGCGTTTTTTATAAACAGAGTTTTTTTCATTAAATCCACTTCCCTTTCAAATATATGAGAAGCACTATTGAAAAATACTGGTAAAACAGGTATAATAATATCAGCACACTATTGAAAGGCGGTGTTTTATGATGATAACTCCTTTGGCAGACCGATTAAGACCAAAGACAATAGATGAAGTAGCAGGTCAGCGCCATATTTTAGCAGAAGGCAAGGTTTTAAGGCGGATAATTTCTTCAGGAAATATTCCGAACCTCATTTTTTACGGGCCTTCCGGCGTAGGCAAAACCACAGTGGCGAATATAATTGCGCAGTCCTGCGGAAAAAAACTCTACCGCCTCAATGCCACAACTGCCTCTACCTCGGATATAAAAGAAATTATCAACAGTATCGGCTCTATTGAGAGTGCAAACGGAATTTTACTCTATCTTGACGAGATTCAGTATTTTAATAAAAAACAACAGCAGATTTTGCTGTCTTACATAGAAAACGGTGATATCACCCTTATTGCATCCACAACCGAAAACCCCTATTTTTATGTTTATAATGCCATTTTAAGCCGTTCAACGGTGTTTGAATTCAAAACCCTTTCGGCAGAGGATATCAAAACGGTTATCCTGCGCGGAATAAAAATTCTGAGCGGGGAAAACAATAAGGAAATAGAGATTTCTGCCATTTCTTTATCCAAAATGGCAACCGCCGCCGCAGGAGATGTAAGGCGGGCGCTCAATATGCTCGAACTTTGCACTTTGACCTGCGAAAGCGGAGAAAAAATTGTCATAAGTGACGACACTGTCGAAGAAATCCTTGCTTCAAACGCGGTAAGATATGACCGCGAGGGTGATGAGCATTACGATATCATTTCTGCCTATCAGAAATCTATGCGAGGCTCTGACCCCGATGCCGCAATTTACTATCTTGGAAGACTTTTAGCGGCAGGCGATTTGCCGAGTGCCTGCAGAAGACTCTTAGTTTGTGCTAATGAAGATGTCGGACTCGCTTATCCGCAGATAATTCCTATCGTTAAAGCCGCTGTTGATACAGCGTTGCAGGTAGGTCTTCCTGAAGCCCGACTCCCTCTTGCAAATGCCGTTATTCTTGTAGCAACTTCTCCGAAATCAAACTCTGCTCACAATGCAATTATTGCCGCTATGAACGATATTGAAATGGGAATCGGCGGCGATATTCCCCGCCAACTTCAGAACAAACATTTTGACGGTGAGGATGCCGCAGTTAAGGGGCAAAACTACAAATATCCGCACGATTATCCCAGACATTATGTAAACCAACAGTATCTGCCCGATAATATTAAAAATAAGAAATATTATATTTACGGCGACAATAAAAACGAACAGAAATTCAAGGAATATTGGGATATAATTAAGAATAAATAAGTTTTACCGACCTAAAATTCAAGGAGGTACCGTTATGAAGGAATATACCCTGCCTCGCAAAACATTTTTGCTTTGGTGTATAAGAGTAACATTCATATCAATTCTCGTTTTTGGGGGATTTATGTTCCTTCGGCGCTATTCGGAATTTTTCCGTTATTTAGCGATTGCGGTGCCTTTTCTTTATGCAGTTATACTTATTTTCTATCTTCCTGCCCTTTTTAAAAGTTGCAAAATTTCATTCATAAACGGTGCAGTTATCATAAAACGGGGTGTTTTTATCAATAACTGTCACATTTTGCCCTTTACAAGGATGATATATGCACAGACTATTAAAACACCTCTTTCCCGCCTGTTTAAACTCAAAGCAATAACGCTGAAAGCCGCAAGAAGCCGCATTTTCGTGCCTGAACTTTCGAACGAGGATGCAAAAAGTTTTCTCTCCTCTATATCAAAAGGCGGTGAACTATGAAAAAAACTTACCGCGCCCATCCGCTTATGATTCTATCATTTATAAAGCCGTTTCTTTTCATTTTAATACTCCCCTTTGTAAAAGCGGCGGTGCAATACATTATAAATAAAGAAATAAATGATATTTTAGGTCTTGAAACGGTAATTTTAGCGATAATAACAATCTGGGCTGTTGCCCGATTTATTACTTTCAGGCTGACTTGTGAGGCAGACTCAGTAACGGTTAAAAGCGGAGTTTTCTTCACTAAAGAAGCCACAATAAAGGTTTCGCAGTTGTCATCAGTAAGAACTGTTCAGAATCCGCTTGATATGCTCTTTCGCTCGGTAACTTTCAATATAAATACAGAGGCAGGTTCAAAACGACATCCCGATTTCAGATTTAAACTGAGTTTATCTGACGGCAAAGAGGTTTCCCGCCTGCTTTACAGTGAATATAAACCCTCACGTGTGCATTTTTCCGCCGTAAAAGTTGCAGTTATGGCGGCAACCACCTCTTCCGCTTTTGCAGGAATGCTTATCGGTGTTCCGATAATAAACCGTGTCGGTAATCTTATCGGTGTCGGTATAAGTGAAATGTTGCTTGATGAAATTAACAATGTTTCTTCTAAAGTGCAGAATTTCTTTCCACCTATAGTCAATACCGTTTCTCTTGTTTTCCTTTTGGCATACGGAGTTTCCTTTGTTTATTCATTTTTCAAGTTTATAAATTTCAAACTCCGTCTTGGAGATGAGGAACTTGAAGTCCGCAGCGGTTTTTTCACCCGAACCCGTACCTCTTTTAAAAAGCGTTCAGTAAATAATGCCCTTATAGTGCAGACTCCGCTTATGTTTTTGGTGAGAAGATATGCTTTAAAAGTAAGTGTCGGCGGTTTCGGTGAATCCAAAAGCGAATCCCAGATTATTATTCCCTCGGGCTCATACAAAGAGATTAAAACGGGATTTTCTGAATATTTCCCCTTTTTAACCCCAAAAGGAAGCCCTCTCCGCGCAAAACGCACTAACGGGGTAAAAAGCCGTTTTCTGGTCTGGCCTACATTTTATCTACTTTTTGTTCTCGGGATTTCAATTTATCTTGGTTTGCGTTTCAGGGATTTCGACCGCCTTATCCTCTTTTGTTCGACAGTTGCCCTCGCTTTTGTGTTCTATTATGCATTTATCTGCATTTTCGAATATCTTAAAGGTGAACTTGTTTTAGGTGAAAACATTTATGTCAGGAGCGCTAAAAATTTCAGAACTTGCGAACTTTATTGCCCGAAACACAAAATCGGTCAGATTAAAATCACCCGTTTCTGGACAGATATGGTACAAAAAACCTGCCGCATAAAACTCACAGTTTGCTCTGAGGGTGCGGATAATATCCGTATCCGTCATCTCGATAATGAAAGTGTTGTAAAGGCTGTTAACAGTTGTTTTGATTTGAATGTATAAAACTCTATTTCAGCGAAATAATAGAGATGTTCCCCGTGGAACATCTCTTATTTTTTTGAAAGGAACATATTATGGATATTATTTTAAAATGTATTTATGCCTTTTTGGTGGGGGGATTTATCTGCACAATCGGTCAGGTTCTTATCGACTACACCAGACTCACCCCCGCAAGAATACTCGTTTCGTTTGTGGTTGCAGGTGTTTTGCTGACTGCCGTTGGTATTTATGAGCCAATTGTTGAATTTGCAGGCGCAGGTGCCACAGTTCCGCTTACGGGTTTCGGCTACAGCCTTGCAAAAGGAGTGCAGGAAGCGGTTAAACAATACGGACTTATCGGTGCGCTTTGCGGTGGGCTCACTGCAACCGCCGCAGGTATAACTGCATCTGTGCTTTTCGGCTTTATAATGGCACTGATTTTTAAACCGGGAGACAAAACCTGAATTATTGTTTAGCGGCTCGCCGCTAAACAATAATTAGTGAATAATGAAAAGTGAATAGTTAAGGTGTTTTTGCACGGCAAAAACATATATAAAATCGTTCCGCAAAGCGGAACACCGAAATTTTTCATTGTTCATCATTCATTTTTCATTCGAACAGAGGATTTGCTAAACTGTAATTTATTTTCTTTACATTTAAGCCTTCTGCTGATATAATAATTATATCTTGTTAAAATAATGTTCCACGTAGAACATTTTAAGATAAATTATAGAGCAGGAGGCTCCTTTTATGGGAAAAATCATTTCCATAGTTAATCAGAAAGGCGGCGTGGGTAAAACTACAACTGCCGTAAACCTTGCCGCCGCAATAGGAATTGCGGGCAAAAAGGTTCTTTTGGTTGATGCTGACCCGCAGGGTAACACCACCAGCGGATACGGAATAAACAAAAAAGAGTGTAAAATAACTTCTTATGAATTGCTGATAGGAAAAGGCACCGCCGAAACTGCGGCAATTAAGACAGAGTATAAAAATGTAGATGTTGTGCCGAGTTCAATGGATTTAGCCGCTGCAGAGGTGGATTTAATTCAGATAGACCACAGAGAGGCTCAACTTAAAATGGCTTTGGCAACTGTCAGGGAAAAATATGATTACATATTTATCGATTGTCCGCCCTCTTTAGGTCTTATCACAATAAATGCGCTGAATGCCAGCGATACTGTGCTTGTGCCCATTCAGTGCGAATATTTTGCTCTTGAGGGTCTTTCGCAGTTGATGGCAACCGTCCGTCAGGTAAAAAGGCTTTATAATTCCACTCTGGAGATAGAGGGAATCGTGCTTACTATGTTTGACGGCAGACTCAACCTTACTCAGCAGGTAGTAGGAGAAATCAAGAAATACTTTGCGGATAAACTCTATAAAACTCCCATTCCGCGCGGTGTCCGTCTTTCAGAAGCCCCGAGTTACGGTATGCCTATTCAGTATTATGACAAGCGTTCAAAAGGCGCTAATGCTTATAACGACCTTGCAAAAGAATTTTTAAAGAAGAATAAGAGAGGATAATCATTATGGCAATTAAAAAAGGCTTAGGCAGAGGACTTGATTCCCTTTTTGACGAAAATTCAACCGACAACGGTTCTACCGTTGATGTTAATATAAACGATATCGAACCAAACCGTAATCAGCCGAGAAAAGACTTTGATGAGCAGTCTCTTTCCGACTTAGCAGACAGCATCTCAAAACACGGTCTTATACAACCTATTGTGGTTCGTCCGACAATAGATGGCAGATATATGATTATTGCAGGCGAACGCCGTTGGCGTGCATGCCGAATTGCAGGGCTTGAAAGAGTGCCGGTAATGATAAAAGATACCGACGACCGCACACTTATGGAACTCGCTCTCATAGAAAACCTGCAGAGAGAGGATTTGAATCCCCTTGAAGAAGCGCTCGGTTATAAATCGCTTATTGATGACTATTCCTTAACTCAGGAACAGGTTGCAGAAAGAATGGGCAAAAGCCGCAGCAGTGTTACAAACATTCTCCGTCTTTTAAACCTTAACGAAGCAGAGCGCGAGGCTTTAAGGAGAGGCACTATAACCACAGGCCACGCAAAAGCATTACTCGCAGTTTCGGATGAGGATTTAAGACAAAAGATGCTTTTAGCCGCCGCAGAGGGTGCATCTGTCAGAGACCTTGAAAGAATGGCAGCATCTTCAAAGAAAACTCCAAAAACAGAAAAAAAGGCAAAGCCCAATTTCTACAGTGAGGTTGAACTTTCGCTCAAAAACGAAATGCGCCGCAAGGTTAACATAAAACCGACAGGCAAAGGCAAAGGAACTTTAACCATAGAATTTTTCAGCGATAAAGAACTTAAAGAATTTGCAGAAAAATTAGCAGGTGAATAATATGGAAATAACCGCATCTTCAATATATAATTGGGAAACAATTAAAAAATATAATTTTTTTTCACACTTTCTCAAAAAGAAAAATCGGTAAATTACTGATTCCCACTATAGTTATCGTTTCCATTGTGATGGTTCTTTGTACTGTTCTTTCTATTGTCGGCGGTTTTTTTGACAGAACTTTGCTTTATTTGGATATCTTAGTAATAGTACTGGTTTTTTTGGAATTTTTTATTTGGTTTGCTATACCAAAAATATCTTTCAAAATGAATAAACTAAATAAGAATTTCGAAAACCACTATACATTTAAAGAAGATTCTTTGAATGTTTCAGGTCAAAACAGCGAATTAAAAGGAACTACAGAAATCAGTTATCAAAAGTTGAATTGTATTTGTGAAACTTCTGATTTTTTCTATATTTACATAAATTCCCGAATGGCATTTATCGTTGATAAATCTACCATATCAGGCGGAACAGAGGAACAACTCAGAAACTATTTAATTAAAGCCGTTGGCGATAAGAAATACAAATATTACTACAAATAATCATTTTAAAAGGTGAAAAACTCAAAGGAGGTTATATATATGACAAAAAGACTAAAAAGTATAATCCCCAGCAGGCATTTTCGCCGCCGTCCCCCACCGAGCCTCTTATTAAGTTTACATAATATCGTATTAAATTAAAAATATCAGCACAATTGCTGCCTGATGTTAAAAAGAGAGGCTAAATTAAAAATGTTATATTATTTTCTATCTATAGCGGCTCTGCTGTGTTGGAGCGGCTCTGATTTGTTCTCTAAAATGGGAACAAAAGAACAGGACAAAAACAGCCACTGGAAAGTGGTTTTCGCCGTAGGTCTTATTATGGGTATTCATTTCTTTATTACCCTTATCGGCGGTGCTATAATTGATTCAACCGTAGGAGTTGACGGTGTTCACAAAATAGTTGCAAGTCTTTTCTATACAGATTTTAAACTTATGGATTTTATAAGTTATATACCTGTATCTGCGCTTTACATACTTGCAATGGTTTTAGGATATATAGGGCTTCGTTATATTGAACTCTCAATTTCTTCCCCTATCTGCAATTCTTCGGGCGCGCTCGCATTCCTTTTATGCCTTATTTTCGGAATTTTCTCTACAGAAGATATCACAGTTACAACAGTTATCGGTATTGTGATGATAACTATAGGTATTATAGCGCTGGGCTTTGTTGAGCAAAAAGAGGATGAAGAAGTCAAAAAAGCAAGACAGGAAATGGCTAACCGTAAATACACTAAAAGTATTCTCGCCTTTTTACTGCCTATTTCCTATCTTATTATAGATGCTTTGGGAACTGTTGGCGACGAACTCATTTTTGCTAAAACCGACATTACCGATTACGCCGCAAATTCGGCTTTTGAACTTACTTTCTTTATC
>JAFVTZ010000155.1 GCA_017502965.1 Clostridia bacterium | reverse complement strand
GAAGCGTCATCTGCAGGAATTCAGGTAACATTTACTCCTATGGTTGACTATGTCCGGGATGCGCGTTGGGGCAGAGTTATGGAAACCTGCGGTGAAGATGTTTTACTCAATTCTGTTATGGGAGCGGCACAGATAAAGGCTTTTCGCGGAGATGATTTGTCAAAAACGGGCGGTATTGCCACCTGTGTCAAGCATTATGCGGCTTACGGCGGAGCAGAAGCAGGCAGGGATTATAATCAGGTTGAACTTTCCGAGCATATTTTAAGAGAGTTTTATTTTCCTGCATACAAAGCCTGCATAGATGCAGGAGTAGATATGCTGATGCCTTCATTTAATGTGCTTAACGGTGTTCCCGCAACAGCAAATCAGTGGCTTATGAAAAAAGTGCTTAAAGACGAATGGGGATTTAACGGCGTTGTAATCAGTGACTATAATGCTATAGGTGAATTTATAACCCACGGTGTAGCCGAAAATAAAAAGCAGGCGGCAAAACTTGCTTTTGAAAACGGCTGTGATATCGAGATGTGTTCCAATACATATATAAAACACCTTAAAGAGTTGATAGAAGAGGGAGTCTTTACTGAAGAACAACTGGACAGCGCGGTATTAAAGGTGCTCGAACTCAAAGAAAAGTTAGGTCTTTTTGAAGACCCGTACAGAGGAGCTTCTCCCGAACTTGAGGAGGCGACCTGCCTTACCGCCGAGAACAGAGCATTAGTCAGAAAAGCCGCAAACGAATGTGCAGTTCTTCTGAAGAATAACGGTGTTTTACCCTTTTCAAAAGAACATAAGAAAATTGCACTTATAGGACCTTTTGCCGATAATCACGATATTATAGGTTTCTGGAGTTGCAGAGGCGAAAGCAGTAAAAGTGTAACTGTAAAACAAGGTGTTGAAAACAAACTTCCAGATGCTGAGATAATTACCGTAAAGGGTTGCAGTAACGAATGGAACGAACTCGATAAATCAGGTTTTGCCGAGGCTATAGAGGCTGCAAAGAATGCCGATGCGGTTATCCTTTGTCTTGGTGAGCCTCATAATTACAGCGGTGAGGGCAACTGCCGTACTGATTTAGACTTGCCAGGTGTTCAGAATGAACTGGCCGGGGAAATTATTAAAGCAAATCCCAATACTGCCGTTGTCCTCTTTACAGGAAGACCGCTTGCTGTGACTAAACTTGACAGTATTGCTCCTGCAATACTTAATATGTGGTTCCCCGGAACAGAGGGCGGAAATTCTGCGGCTGATTTACTCTTTGGAGATGCTAACCCCTCGGGTAAAGTTACTATGAGTTTTCCGAAAAATGTCGGTCAGTGCCCGATTTATTATAACCATACAAATACAGGTAAACCCATTCCGAAAGAGCAGGACGGTATACGCAGAACCTACCGCTCAAGTTATCTTGACTGCGGAAATCTTCCCCTTTATTCTTTCGGTTACGGTCTATCCTACAGCAATTTTGTTTATGAAAGTATGACTCTCGATAAAACCGAAATGACGGCGGATGATGAAATCGAGGTAACTGTTACAGTTTATAATGACAGCGAGACCCAAGGTAAAGAAACAGTACAACTTTATATGCGTGACCTTGTGGCTTCAAATGCCCGTCCTGTTCAGCAACTTGTGGCTTTTGAAAAGGTTTCTTTTGAACCGAAAGAGCGCAAAACAGTTAAATTCACCGTCAAAGAGCCGATGCTGAGATTCTGGAACAATGAAAATGAATTCGTGTCGGAAGCGGGCGATTTTACATTGTCAGTAGGCTATGCAGACAATATGGTTTACACCGAAAAATTCACACTTAAATAAATAAGAAACGGGGACTTATCTGATAAGTCCCCGTTAAAATTATTTTTGATTTTTAAGTCTTTTCTTTGCTTCTTCAACGCTTTCGCCGTCTTTTGTGAGATAAGCGTCAACAAATTTGTCCTCTATTTTGGTGTATCCGCCAACAATTGCGTTTTCAACCTTTTTATAACCGCTGACAACTGCATCAGCGATTTTTTCATTTGCTTTTACAATTTTTGATTTTGCCATTTTCACATACTTCCCTTCAATAAGATTTATCCCCATCAGGAGAACTAAAAACCAAACTGCTGAGCCTGTTAAGGTGTTGAACAGCAGTATTTCATTTTTGCCGAATCCCTCAAAGGTTACTAACATTGACCTTTGCAGAGAAAAAACAGATACCAAAGCATCCGCAAAAGAGATGCTGAATAAAGTTTTGGTTACAGTTGATATGTGTTTTCGGGATTTAAAGAGATTTATTATTGCAAGTGTTATTTTAGTAAAAGCATATAATGCTATTGAAATCATAATAATTTCGTGAAATTTTGTTCCTCTGATTTCAACTGCCGATAAAATAACTATACCTACAAGGCAAACGGCGAGGAACAGAAAAAGAATACCCGTCAACCGTTTTGCAACAAATTCTGCCTGCAAATTTCCGTTTGATATGCGTTTAATCCGCAAAACCGAAAACCGCATAATGCTGAGTACCAGATAGTAAAGCCCAATTGAGACAAACCACCGGGAATGTAAATATAAACCTATAAAACAGTTTGAAAATGCCCATACAGAGTTTATAACAACACTCGAAATGGGATTTTTTATTATTTTCAGGTATTTCATTTAATTACTTTTGTCATCGGGATAAGTGCAATCAGCATAACAATTCCGATAAGACCTATAACTGTTCCGAGAATAATATTCTCCCATACAAGGCACAGGCACATACCAAATCCCAGCGCTAAAATGCTGATTATGGTATAAAGGGTCAGCAAAACTGTTCTGGTGCTCAGTTTCGGGAATTTTTTGTTTTCCATCTTCCACCAGATTATAAAGGTTATTATGCCGAGTACAAGACCTGTTGCTCCAAAAATGATACCTTGTGTGAATGCATTCCACTCAGGGAGAAGCGCCATACACATACCGAGCGCAAATAAAACTCCGCTTACTGTTCCTAAAATAAGTGCTATAAAATTACTTTTTTTCATAAGAATTCTCCTTTCATTAAACCAACACTTGTATTTTTAATGCTATTAAAGTATAATATTTGTAAAAGTGAAAAACAACCATCAATTTTTGGACAGTTGTTGGAATAAAGGAGAAAATATGAACACCAAGAACAATAAAAGAAGACGTGAATCGGTTGCAAAAATCGAAAAAGCGTTTGTAGGATTACTTCAGGAACGGGATATTAACAAGATAACTGTTACGGATATCTGCAATCTGACAGGTTTTAACCGAAGCACATTTTATGCAAATTTTTTGGATATATATGACCTTGCTGATAAACTGCGCAAAAAACTTGAAGACGATTTTTCTGCCCTTTTTTCGGATTACGATTATTTTAATGAGCGCACAGGCGCTTTGAAGATGTTTACCCACATAAAAGAAAATCAGATTTTTTATAAAACCTATTTTAAACTGTGTTATGACAGTAAACATCTGATAACTATTTATGATACAAAAAGAGCGGAAATCGAACTGGATAATGCCAATATCAAGTATCATATAGAATTTTTCCGTAACGGACTTAATGCTATAATAAAAATGTGGCTCGAGGGCGGTTGTGTTGAAGCACCCGAAGAAATGGCAGAAATTTTAAAGCAGGAATATAAGGGAAGATAGCGTTTTTTCTTGCTTTAATACAGTATTTATGTTAAAATTCGTAAGGGGAATGT
>JAFVTZ010000154.1 GCA_017502965.1 Clostridia bacterium | reverse complement strand
AATTAACTATGCCGATTCTATGAACGAACAGGCGCAGAATGCTCTGCTTAAAATTTTAGAAGAACCGCCATCCTCGGTAATTTTTATTTTGATTGCCGAATCAAAAGCCGCTTTTCTTGAAACGGTTATTTCTCGCTGTGTAGTTCTGACCCTCAGCACACCTGACACAGATACAGCGCTTGAATTTATTAAGTCCCGCACCGATTTTTCAGAAGAAGATATACTTTCGGCACTTAATGAAAAACAAAACAATATCGGCAAGGCAATTGAACTGCTGAAAGGTAATTCGGATTCTGTAACTGGGGCCGCCGCCGATGAATTTTTACAACAAATGTTCAGAAAAAATGTTTACGGTATGTTAAACGCTACCGCACCTTTCGAAAAAAGCAGAATTGATGCCGAACAGTTTTTAAAGGATTTAAAATACAAAACTGCACAGGAGTTGCGAAAAAGTCTTAACACTCCCAAAGCCCCCACCCTTTCGGCTTTATATACCGAAATATCTTCACTTGAAAAAACTCTTATTACAAATATAAATTTAAGTCTCTTGTTTTGCACTCTTGCAAGCAGAGCATATAAACTATAAAATTTTCAGGATAATTGGAGGTCTTTATGACAGAAGTTATATCCGTTAAATTCAGAGACGGCGGCAAGGCATATTTCTTTGACCCTGCCGGAAATACCGTTTCTGTAGGCGAAAAAGTAATCGTTGAAACCCAGAGCGGACGCGAAATGGGAACTGTCAGCGAAGGTAATCATTCTGTAGAGGAAGACTGTATTGTCAGACCCCTCTGCAAAATGATAAGAATTGCTAATGACAACGATTTTAAAAAATTAGAAGAGAACAAGGAAAAAGAAACACAGGCACTCGGTATCTGCGAACAGATGGTACTCCGCCACAAACTTGAAATGAAACTTGTTGATGTTGAGTATTCTTTTGACGGCAGCCGTATTGTGTTTTACTTCACAGCAGACGGCAGGGTTGATTTCAGGGAACTTGTAAAAGACCTTGCATCACATTTCCACACAAGAATCGAACTACGCCAGATTGGTGTCCGAGATGAAGCCAAAATGCTCGGCGGTATAGGAATATGCGGTCAGCCCTACTGTTGCAAGCGTTTTTTAAATGATTTCCAGACAGTTTCTATCAAAATGGCAAAAGAACAGGGCCTTTCCCTTAACCCCACCAAAGTTTCGGGCAGTTGCGGAAGGCTTATGTGCTGTCTTAAATACGAGCAGGATGCTTATGAACATCTCAACTCAATAACACCGGGTGTCGGCTCAACCGTTAAAACCCGTGACGGTATGGCAACCGTTATCGATGTAAATCTTATCACAGGAAATCTTATCGTAAAACTGACTGACAGTGAGTCTATTCCATTTAAAGTTAACCGCAAAGATGTAAAACTAATCTCACGTTCAAGGAAAAATAAGAATGTATCCCCTGCAGATGATGAGACTGTATCAGAATAAATTAAAGAGAATGTTTCTTTTCAGAAGCATTCTCTTTGTTTTTTGATTAAATTGGACGGTGATTCACCGTAAAAGCTTTTATATATTCTGTAAAATGATGAGTAATCGTTAAAACCGCTTTTTTCGGACGCTTCAATCAAGGAAGCTCCTTTTTCTATATGTTGGCGCGCTACCGACAATCGTTTTTGCGAGATATACCTGTATACCGGAATACCGAGTTCATCACAAAATCGGTGAGAAAGAGTTGATACAGAAATATTCAGCGCTTTTGCCACCCCTGACAGAGTGAGTTCGTCTTTATAATTCTTATCAATAAAATCAAGCGCCTGCTGTGTGATTTCGCTTGTGGCTATAAGCCTGTTAACCGCTTTTCCGCCGAACATCTTTTGCTCTATTAAAATCAGTGTAAGCGCCGACCTTAGCGCAAGGCATTTTTCTTTTTCGGGTAAGTTTTCAGCAGATATGCGCATAAGGTTATCAAATAAAAATCTTACTGTTTTTGACGGGTGCGAAATCACAGACACTTCGGACATAACCTCTCGCATAAGCGGCTTTAACTCCTCTGTCTCCCTAAAATCGATTATACAGCGGGTATAATCTTCATATTCAGTCATACTGAACTGATGAAAATTCTCCTTTGGAATAATCACAATACTGCCCTGTGTAAGTTCAATTTGAATATTTTTAGAAATAAACTGCGTTTTTCCACCTAAAAAAAGCACTATTTCATCATAATCGTGAAACTCTCTGCCAAGTGCAGAGGGTTTTCCTTTGGCATATTTTAATCTGCAATATCCTGCATCTATATAATATTCAAATAAATCATTCACTCAAAATCACCGTATATAATATATTACTTTTTTGCAAGAATTTCAATATATTTTGCAATATATATCATTTACAATGTTATTCTTACAAACTATAATGGTTATGGTCAGTCGAAACATCTCTGTTTCGACATAAAATCTTTGATTTTATGACAAATTTTCTTTGAAAATTTGTCCATATCCATTGCAATGAATGTTGTGCAAAATTAAATTTCACAATTTAATTTTGCCAAAGCCACTTAAAGAGTGGCTTGTCGAAATGCATTTTAGCATTTCGACAAACTACAATCATTATAATGGTTAATGAGGTGATATTTTTGAATACTCTGAGACAGTATATCGAACAGAAAAAGAAACTATGCGGCACTGTGGTAACACTGACAGACCCTTGCATTTGCGAACTTTTCGGATATGCAGGTTTTGATTTTGTATGGATTGATACAGAACATTCCTATATGTCATATAAAGATGTTCTTTGCCATATAAACGGGGCAAAATCTGCAAATATCTGTTCCATTGTCCGAGTGCCTCAAAACGACCTTACTGCTACAAAGAAAATTTTAGAACTTGGCCCTGACGGAATTATATTCCCGATGGTAAAAAACGCAAAAGAGGCAAAGGAATTTATTGAAATGACCCTTTATCCCCCTTTGGGAACTCGCGGTTTCGGACCTATACGCGCTATTAAATACGGCACAGATAATGCTAAAGAATATACCGATAAAAAAAGCCTTGAAATGTGCAGGTTTATTCAGGTGGAGCATATTGACTGTATAAACCAACTTGAAGAAATCTGTAAAAACCCTTATATCGACGGTTTTATTTTCGGTCCTAACGATTTATCGGCATCTTTGGGTGAAATCTGCGATGTCCAAGGGAGAAACACAGCAGATGCTATGAACCGCGCAATAAAGATACTAAGGGACAACAATAAATATATCGGTCTTGCAGTAGGTCACAGCGACGAAACTTTAAAATACTGGTCGCAGTTTGATTTTGATCTTATCGCCGCAGGCGGTGACTTTAATTTCCTTAACGATTTGGGAACTGAAATTTCAAAAAAACTGAAAAATTTAAAGTTATAAGGAGCGACAAAAATGAAAAGCCTTACTACTTGGATTCACAGACCTTTTAAGCCCTATTATCTTCATAGACAGGAAAATCTTCCCTATATCTGCAGGATAAGTCCTGATGAAGGTTCTTTTCTTATAGAGTGGTATGATAACGGTTTTGCGGGTGAACACACCCTCACAGTAACCGATAAAGAAACAAATGATGTTGTTAAAACAATTAAACTTGAACAAAAAATCATAACTGTTGATAATCTTCCCGATTTAACAGATTTTCGTATAATTATCAGCCGTAACGGTGCAGAAGGTCAGACCGAAAGACTTGTCAGAACAGGCAAAATACCGGGAGATACTGTAATCAACTATCTACACCCGAAAGACCCTGCATATTCATTTTCAGGAAAATTCTTAGGCTCTCCCAACATTATAAAATGTCCCTCAGGCAGACTCATTTCTGCTATGGATATATTCTGGGCAAAGGAATATCAGTCACTTATAGCGCCGCTGTTCTGTTCTGATGACGAGGGTAAAAACTGGCGAAATCTCGGCGAACTTGCCCCTTGTTTCTGGCCCACCCTTTTTATGCATAGAGGTTCACTTTACTGCATTGGAGCTACCAATGCAAAAGGAAATATAGTTATCGGCCGCTCTGATGACGAGGGTGAAAACTGGACCCCTCCGTCTATGCTCTTTGCATTGGGCTATAACCAAGGCCCTGAGGGAGCAATGGGAGTATTTGAGCATAAAGGCAGGATTTATGCCGCTATTTCTCACGGGCATTGGGATATAAATACATTCAGAATGTCTTATATATCAGCAGATGCAAATTCAGATTTATTAGACCCCGCATCCTGGGAAATTTCCGATTTTATTGAATATGACCCAAATTGGAAAAACTCCCCTGTAGATGCAGGTCCCGGACTTAAAACACCGGGCGGCGGTATTGAGGGGTGTATGGTCGTAGGTCCTGACGGTGTTCTTCACGCCTGCTACAGAGCAGACATTGAAAGAACCGAGCCGAGTTTTGGAAAAATGATTCTTCTTGATATCGACACTTCCGACCCCAAAAAACCTTATATATTCAATTCTATAGTTGATTGTCCTTTGGGCAGTAACTCAAAATTTCTTATAAGATATGACGATGTTAGCGGTTTTTATATTATGCTCGGCACAGAGCAAAACCCAGCCGTTACTCCAAAACGCACAGTGCTTTCCATAGCGGTTTCCAAAAACCTCACAGATTGGACGGTTGTTCACAGAATTTATGATTACAGACACGAAGACCCACTTAAAATCGGTTTTCAGTATCCTGATTTCAGGATTGACGGTGACGACCTGTTACTTGCAACAAGGGTAGGTTTCAATGAATCAGACGACCACCATAACAGCAACTGTATAACCTTTGAAAGAATTGAAAATTTCAGAGATTATTTATAATTTTTCTATTATTTAATATTTTTCTTGCTTTTTGTCGCAATAGTTGTTAAAATGTATTTTAGACGGTATTTCGTCTTTAACGTAACATTGTTACTTATTTAAGCTACGGAGGTGTTTTTGATGGCTTATAAAATTTCTGACGCTTGTATCAGCTGCGGCGCTTGCGCAGCAGGTTGTCCCTGCGAGGCTATCGTTGAGGGTGACACTCAGTATGTAATCGATGCTGACAAGTGCATTGACTGCGGCGCTTGTGCTGCAGGTTGTCCTGTAGAGGCTATTTCTGAATAATTCTGAACATAGTAAAATAGGATATTCAAAACGCCCGCAGAACTTGCGGGCGTTTGATTTTCGACACCATTCTCTTGAATATTCAATAAATATATGATATAATTTAATAGACCATTTAAAGAATAAAGAAAAAATAACAAATAATAAATATTGTGTTTTGGCTTTGCCAAAACAATTTATATAAGTTTCGCAAAGCGAAACACCTTTTT
>JAFVTZ010000153.1 GCA_017502965.1 Clostridia bacterium | reverse complement strand
CTTGTGCGCTCAGGTGTAGGTCATATTGACATTGTTGACGGCGATACGGTGGATATCACAAACCTTAACCGCCAGATAATCGCTACAGAAAAAACAGTTGGAACTGATAAAGTTGATGCCGCTAAGGAACGCATTTTATCAATAAACTCTGATATAGATATCAAATGCCATAAACTGTTTTATAGCAGCGAAAATGCATCTTTGTTTGATTTTAAAAATTACGATTATATTGTTGACGCTATTGACAGCGTTTCTTCAAAAATAGAACTTATAATAAATGCTCAAAATGCAGGAACGCCGATTATCAGTTGTATGGGCACAGGAAATAAACTGAATGCCTCAGAACTGGAAGTTTCGGATATTTATAAAACCTCTGTATGCCCACTTGCGCGAGTTATGAGGTACGAACTCAAAAAACGCGGTGTTAAGAAACTTAAGGTTGTTTATTCCAAAGAACCCCCTATAAATCCCGACGGTGAGCGCACCCCTGCAAGCGTTGCATTTGTGCCTGCAGCAGCAGGAATGATAATTGCAGGCGAGGTTATAAAAGATTTAATTAAATAAGGTGAGTTTATGTTAAAAGTTGAACACTTAACTAAAAAATACGGAAAAATACTTGCAAATAACGATGTTTCTTTTGAGATTCCTGACGGCAGTATTACAGTGCTGCTCGGCCCGAACGGTGCAGGAAAAAGCACAGTTATAAAATCTGTTATAGGATTTCTTAAATATGACGGAATTATCACTGTTGACGGGCTTTATAACAAAAGCATTGAGGCTAAAAAGATTTTAGGTTACATACCCGAAATTCCTGCTCTTTATCCTAATCTTACTGTCGGTGAGCATCTCGAATTTGCTGCCCGTGCATACAGGTTAAAGGACTATAAAGATTATAAAAACGAACTCCTTGAAAGATTTGAACTGAGTGATAAAATCAAAAAATTCGGTGACGAGCTTTCAAAAGGTATGCAACAAAAACTGAGTATCTGTTGCGGTCTTTTGCCAAGACCCCGTATTCTGCTTTTTGACGAGCCGATGATAGGTCTTGACCCTCACGCCATAAAAGAACTCAAAAGTATATTCACCGAACTTAAAAGTGAAGGTGCTTCCCTGCTTATAAGCACCCACATGATAGACAGCGTTGATATGCTCTGGGATAAGACAATAATTATGCAAAACGGATGCGTTAAAGCAAATGTTTCAAGGGCTGATATTGAAAATTCAGGCAGAAATCTCGAAGAACTTTTCTTTGAGATTACAGAGGGAAGCGAGGAGAATTTATGAGAGTTCTCCCCTATTACATAGTACACACAGTTATAAATTCAATCAAAAAACTCTTTAAAACATGGGTGGCAATTTTTATTGCTATTTGTCTCGGTTTAGGTCTTGTCGGCGGAATAATCGGTGTTGTGGTGGGCACTGTGGTAGAAGATTCTTCCATTGATTCCTCAGCAGAAGAAATTGTTGAAGAGGAAGATGAAATCCCCGAAATGACACCTGAAGAAACCGAGGAAATGCAAAGTTTTATTACTGGCGGTATTGCGTTGCTCACCTTCATAGTAATACTTTTCAGTATCTATGGCGGTGATAAAAGCGGTGCTAAAATATTTACAATGCCTGATGTTAATTTCCTCTTTGCATCACCTATGAAACCGCAATCAATACTGATGTTTCGAATGATTCTGCAAATGGGAGTTGCTATCGTTTCGTCAATTTATCTGCTCTTTCAGTTGCCGAATCTTACAATGAATGTGGGACTAAGTATCAAAACCTGCCTTACCGTATTTTTAGGTTACGGAATTCTGCTGTATCTCAGCCGACTTGCCTCTGTTTTTACATATACAGTAACTGCAACCCACGAAACTTTGCGCAAATTTATAAGACCTTTTGTTATCGGTATTCTGATGTTACTCGCTGTCGGTTATCTTGCGGTAGTTCATCTTGGCAAAATGGATTATTTAGAAGCAGTTCTTTATATCTGCTCATTCAGATATATGAAATATATTCCCGTTTTCGGCTGGCTTTCGGGTCTTATAATGTCAACCGTAAACGGAACTTTGGCGGAATTTTTTATTTTCCTTGTTCTTATTGTTGCAGCTATAATCGGTTTGACTGCTCTTATATGGCAAATAAAAGCGGATTTTTATGAAGATGCTTTTTCAGGCGCCAGTGAAATGCAGGAAACTCTTGAAGCCGCTCAAAAAGGCGAAACCAAAAAGCGCAAAAAAGACCGCAGCGAAAAACTAATGCGAAACGGCGAATTTAAAGGTCAGGGTGCATATATGTTCCTTTCAAAAACAGTATACAACCGCCGCCGTTTTTCAAAACTCGGTATTTTCAGCGGCACTGCTCTCACTTATTCTCTGATTACCCTTGCCTTTTGTTCTTCACTTGCTTTCTTACTTGATTTTAGTAGCATACTTCCTATAGGTTTTATAATGCTTGTCTGCATTTTCTTCAGAAACCTCGGCAATCCTTTGGCAGATGAAATGAACAGAAGTTATATATTCACAGTACCCGAATCCCCTTTTAGAAAACTTTTTTACAGTATTGCAGGCGGATTATACGAAACTGTGTGCGACCTTGTACCCGTATTTTTAATAGCGGCGGTTTCAGTTCCAGAAGAGACGGCAAACCTTGTTTTATGGTTTATTCTCTGGGTGTCACTTGATGCGTTCTGTTCGTCTGTGGGACTTTTCACCGAACTTGCAATACCGTCAGCCGTAGTGCCTTCAATAAAAGCAATGTTCGGGGTATTTATAAGAATGTTCGCTATAGTTCCGGGGCTTATAATGGTGATAATAGCCGCGGCGGCAAATATGCCTTTGTTCATAATCCTCACCATTCTTCTGAATCTTGCAGTTGCTACGGTTTTAATATCTATTTCGCAGGTTTTCCTGCACGCAGGTAAAAAATAGTTGACAATTTTAAATATCGTTATATAATAATTACATAATGCAGAGTAGACAGCCGAGCGTTAAGTGCTGTGCGGACGGGGAGTTGCCGCGCAGACGAAGGTTTATCCCGCGGTTTGGCAGTCGCATCCCGCTGCCGTGTAATATGGATACTGCCTCCTATTATTCGGAAAACGGGTAATAGGAGGTTTAATTTATGCAGAAAAAAATCACATTTTCAAAAAATCAGGTCTTTAAAATAATTCTGTCTGCCATTCTTGTGGCGCTGAACATTATTTTAGAGCGATTCCTCGCCTATTCGGTGTGGAACAACACAGTAAGTTTCGGGTTTATAACAATAGCCTTTGCCGCCTGCTATTTGGGTGTTCCCTATTCTATGGCAGTTGCAGGTCTCGGCGATTTGATAGGCGCTCTTATAAAACCTTTCGGACCATATTTTGCAGGATATACTCTTACTAACCTGCTTATAGGTCTTTGCCTTGGTCTGTTCCTCAGAAAAAATGCGAATATAATTAAAATCGCACTCGGAGTTATAACCTATAAGATTTTCTGTTCGCTCATTTTAAACACTATCTGGACTTCGATTCTTTACCGTGGCGGTATTGATGCTTTCTGGACAGTGTTTGTAACCAGAGTTCCGTTTGTTTCGGTTATGACAGTGGCTGAAATCGTTGTTATATATCTGCTATTTTCAGATAAAAGCAAAATTAACCATATAATCCAGAAAACATTTAATAAACTGTATTAAAAAATGAGAGCCTCGGCTCTCATTTTTTTATATCATATATTCTTTTATAAAATTTTCAGGCTCTGCAGAATACTGCATCTGCTGACGGGTTACAGGATGATTGAAAGTAAGCCTGTATGACCATAGACCGATATCTTTGAATGTATCTTTGCCACCGTATTTGCGGTCACCCGCAAGGGGCATTTTACGAGAGGCAAACTGCACTCTTATCTGATGAGTTCTGCCTGCATGCAATAAAACTCTCACAACAGAATAGCACTCGTT
>JAFVTZ010000152.1 GCA_017502965.1 Clostridia bacterium | reverse complement strand
TCATTCCTTGAGTTTAACTATATGATTATGCAGAGCTATGACTTCTATATGCTTTTCCAAAAGTATGGCTGTAATCTTCAGTTCGGCGGTGACGACCAGTGGAGCAATATGCTCGGCGGTACTGAACTTATCCGCAAGAAGCTCGGTAAAGACGCTTATGCTATGACAATTACTTTGCTCCTCAATTCTGAGGGCAAGAAGATGGGTAAAACCGTTGGCGGAGCAGTATGGCTTTCTCCCGAAAAGACTTCTCCTTACGATTTCTATCAGTATTGGAGAAATGTTGGCGACAGCGATGTTCTGAAATGCATCCGTATGCTGACATTCCTGCCTTTGGAAGAAATCGATAAGATGGATAGTTGGGAAGGCAGTCAGCTTAATACCGCTAAAGAGATTTTAGCCTTCGAACTGACTAAATTGGTTCACGGCGAAGAAGAGGCCGAGAAGGCTCAGGCTACAGCAAGAGCAGTATTCGGCGGACAGGGCTCTAACGAAAATATGCCTACAACCACACTTTCAGCAGATGATTTTACTGACGGTAAAATCGGTGTGCTTGATATGATGTTAAAAGCAGGTCTTATCGCATCAAAAGGCGAGGGCAGACGTCTTGTTCAGCAGGGCGGTGTCAGCATAAATGACACTAAGGTAACTGACCCTGCATATTCACTCAGTACTGATGATTTTGCAAATGAAATTATCCTTAAAAAGGGCAAAAAGGTTTATCACAAATTTGTACTTGAATAAAAAATTATGGGCGGAGAATATCCGCCCTGATATTTTATTATTTTTTTGAATTTTTTATCACTTTTCTGATAATATTATATTAGGTGATTTTGGTGTGGATTTTAATTGTAATTGCAGTTTTGTTTGCGGTGTTTATAGGTCTCTTGTCATATTTTTTCCTTGTCGCTTTTGTAAAACAGAATCTGGGCGATATGGAAGATATGAATTCTCCTGTTAATATTCCTTTGAGCGAATATAAGGATGTAATTGCAGACGGGATAAAATATACTAACTCGCATCCGTATAAACTTGTTGATACGGTGAGTTTTGACGGGCTGAAACTGGTTGCAAGGTATTATTCCAATAAATCGGACATAACGGTTATTCTGTTTCACGGCTACCGTTCTTCGGCGGTCAGGGATTTTTCCTGTGCAATAAAAATGTATATGGATAAAGGCTATAATGTTTTACTCTGCGACCAGAGAAGTCACGGACTAAGCGAAGGCAAACTCATTACTTTCGGTGTTAAGGAAAGCCGTGATGTGCTGGCGTGGGTAGAGGTTGCAACCGAGCGCTTTGGTGCTGAAAAGGTTATTTTAAGCGGTATGTCAATGGGAGCATCAACAGTGCTTCTATCCTGCAAACACGGACTTCCCGATACTGTCAAAGCAATTATTGCCGACTGCGGATTCACTTCCCCCGTTGATATTATGAAAAAGGTTGCAAAAAATAACCTTAAAATAAATGCTCGGCCGTTTCTTCCTTTTCTAAATATATTTTGCCGTATTTTCGGCGGTTTTTCGATTTACAAGGCGGATACTGCAAGTGCAATTAAAGAGTGCGATGTTCCGATTTTGTTTATTCACGGCAAGTGCGATGAACTTGTTCCCTGTGAGATGACCGAGGCTTCTTTTAAATCGGCAAACGAAAAATCAAAACTTGTTATGATAGACGGCGCACGCCATGGACTTAGTTTTCTTGTGGACAGAGAAACTGTTGAAAAAGAACTTTTTGATTTTATAGAAAAATATACCGCCGATTAAACTTAAATAATTGTTGACTTTTCGCGCTTTAAATAATAAAATAATAATGGAGAGGAAGTGTTAATTGGATGAGCATTTTAAAGAGAGTTTCGATTGCGGTATTATCCTGCCTTTTAATGTTAAGTTTTGTTGCCTGCGACCCTGTCGATAAGGAATACGGCAATGAATCTGAAACAGAGTCGGTTTCGGATACCGTAAATGAAAAGGTTAAAGAGGATGAGGATGTTCCGATAATGTCTTCTGACAGGGTAATGTCCAACTTTTTTGATATAAGTCTTTTTGACGAGGAAAACTATTCTGATATTTATCTCGGCAAAAAGTTTAAAATTGATGCGCTTTTTTTGGGAAAAGAACTCAAAGTTCCCACAACGCTTGAAGAAATGGAAAGCAAAGGCTGGGTTTTAGCAGAGGGTAACGAGTATGACTCTAATGCGCTTGTTTTCGCTTATGAAACCATAAATGCGGTTTTTGTGAATTCGGACGGTGTGACTTTAAAGGCTCAGTTCTATAATTCCTCAAGGTCTTCGGTTAAACTTTCAGAGTGTTATATTGTTAAATTCAGAATAGAAAACGATTTTTATACAGATAATATAGGATATAACAGTTTTAACGTTAACGGCATTATAAATACTATGGCTGTTACCGATATTATTGATAATCTGGGAACACCTTCGCATTTTTATCAGGTTTCCGAAAATGCTTGCTATCTTGATTATTTTATTACCAAGAAGGACAGACGAAACGGAATTACGGTTTATATAAATCCTGTGGATGACCTTATAACCGCTGTTGAGTTTTCTTATTATAAATAAAAATAAAGGCTGTTCCAAAGGGACAGCCTTTTAATAAAATTAGGTTACGGTGATTTTATGAAAAAAGCACATCTTTTACCCGCTGATATTCTCTTGCCCAAAGATAATTTTGAAAGCTGGTCGGTTATAGCTTGCGACCAGTACACCTCAGAGCCCGAATACTGGGAAGGTGTTAAAAAATCGGCAGGGGATAACTGTTCGGCGCTTAACATTATTTTACCCGAAGCACATCTGTCTGATAATGACGGGGAAAAAATTGCAAAAATAAATCAGACAATGGCTGATTATCTTAATAATGATGTTTTTGATAAGTTTGAAAACACAATGATTTATATTGAGAGAACTTTGAAAAACAGCAAGGTAAGACGCGGTGTTTTAGGACTTATTGACTTAGAGGATTACAGTTATCTTAAAGGTGCTGATACCTTTATCAGGGCTACAGAGGAAACTGTTCTTGAACGTATTCCACCGAGGGTTAATATACGAAAAGATGCATCAATAGAACTGCCTCACATAATGCTTCTTATAGATGATGCTGAGAACACTGTTCTGGAGCCTCTTACCAACAATAAGGAAAATTATTCCAGACTTTACGATTTTACTTTGATGCAAAATGCAGGCAAAATCAAAGGTTATGCAATTTCTCCCGAAGATGTATATGCTCTGCAGGAAGCACTTTGCGCGCTTGCCGCTGCCAGTTCTGACGGTTTGCTTTTTGCTGTAGGAGACGGAAATCACTCCCTTGCATCTGCAAAAGAGTGTTACAATCAGGGAAAAGGTCCACGTTATGCTTTAGTAGAAGTTGTTAATATTCATGATGATTCGCTTGAGTTCGAGCCGATTTACAGAATACTTTTCTCAGCAGATCCCGAGAAAGTTATTGCAGATTTTGTTAAAGCACTCGGCGGTGAATATACAGGCAGTGATGCTCAAAAATTCACCTGCGTTTTTGGAAACTGCGAAAGAGAAATTTCTGTAAAGCCTACCGCAAAACTTCCTGTTGCAACTTTGCAGACCTTCCTTGATGAATATATTCAAAAAAATCCCGAAATTAAAATAGACTATATTCACGGTGTTGATTCGCTGAAAACCCTTGCTTTGAAACCTCAGACACTTGGATTTATTTTCAAAGGAATGGATAAAGGCGAACTTTTCCCAGCAATTTCGGCTGACGGCTCACTCCCGAGAAAGACTTTTTCTATGGGCTGTGCTGATGATAAACGTTTCTATCTTGAAGCAAGAAAGATAAAATAATTAAATATTTCAAACACAAAAAGCCACTGTTACAGTGGCTTTTTTGTGCGTTAAGGTCTGCCAAATCCGTGTCCCGGGCGTCCCATACCGCCTTGGTGACCTGTATTTCCGAAAGAGGTTGAAACCGAGGTCAGAGAGATTTCTACAGAATTGTCAGCGTCTGATAAACTGCCGTTTAAAGTGTAGCCGTTTTTATCTGTATTACTGATATTTCCGCCGAAATTCAGCGAATAGGTTTCATGTACTTTAAGTTCGGGACTGCTTATAACAACAGAATTGTATTTTTTGCAAGGGGTAAAGGATGCAAAAACTTTGTTATCTTTGCTGATACTTACAGGTGTGCCCGCATCAAAATATTCAGGTGAATTATAAATGAAAGATGCCTGTTTGGAAGAACTCGCAAAACTCTGCGCCATATCGCTTGTGCCTACAATAATTGCAGTACCGCCGCTTATTTCGGCTGAAATTCCGTAGTCAAAAGCGCCGTTGCCGCCGTTCTGAGGACCTGACACCAGAATAGTTCCGCCGTTTACTGTAATACTTCCGTTTGAATCTATACCGTCACCCGAAGCGTTAACCAGAATATATCCGCCGTTTATATTTATTGCGGCATCAAAATCGCTGTCAAAAGGATTTTGCCCCGGTCTGCCCCCGAGGGCAGAGGAATCGTTTCCGCCTGCCGCATTAAAACCGTCGTCACTTGCGGTTAAGTCTATCTGTCCTGCGTTTACGGTTATTACGGTGGCTTCAAGTCCCTCGTATGATTTGGTTAT
>JAFVTZ010000151.1 GCA_017502965.1 Clostridia bacterium | reverse complement strand
CTCAATTTCAGAGGTAAGTCTTGCAAAATATGCTGTATTTTCCTCGGTTTTGCGGTCGAAATCTTCGAGAGCCTCTTCTATTTCCTTATATGCAAGTTGCGCCGCCGCAATCTTGCTTTCCTGCGCTCTTAAAGCGTCTTTTGAATTGTTGAGAGTATAAAGCCATAGACCGATTTCAAGCCCTTTTTTCTGCTCTGCAAGTTCGAGAAACTTTTCTGCCTTTCGGCTTTGCTCGGCAAGAGGTCCTACCCGTGATTTAAGTTCGTCAAGAATATCGTGAAGTCTGAGGAGATTTTCTTCTGCCGCAGAAAGTTTTCTCTCCGCCTCAATTTTGCGGTAACGGTATTTAGAAATACCTGCCGCTTCTTCGAAAATATCCCGTCTTTCTCCCGATTTCGAACTTATGATATTATCAATCTTACCCTGACCTATCATAGAATATCCGTCACGGCCAAGACCTGTATCCATAAACAACTCGTGGATATCTTTAAGACGGACAGACACTCCGTTTATTGCGTATTCGCTCTCATGCGAACGGTAAAAACGGCGTGTAATACTTACAAAATCGTTATCGAAATTGAGAGAACGGTCAGCATTGTTGATATTAAGTGTTACTTCGCAAAAACCGTGCGGACGGCGGGTTTCTGTACCGCCGAAGATAACATCTTCCATAGACTGGCCGCGAAGGCTCTTTGTGGACTGTTCTCCAAGAACCCAGCGCACAGCATCCGAAATATTACTCTTTCCGCTTCCGTTAGGTCCTACAACCGCAGTAATACCCTTGCCGAATTTAAGAACAGTTTTATCCGCAAAAGATTTAAAGCCCTGAATTTCTATAGAACTTAACAGCATTTATTCACACATCCCTTTCAATTTCGGTTTCAAGGTCAGAAAGCAGAGGATTTACTTTTACTTTGCAGTTATATCCCCTGTCAGTAAGGAAACTGAGATTACTTCTCTTCTGACCTGTCATTTTAGAAACGTCGGATTTTCCGACATAAATTATATAATTTCCTTTTGTTGTGAGTTTTTTGAGAACATCATTGAGCATTATCTGCGACTGACAAAGTTCGCTGAAAGCAGGATGCCACGGTCCTGCAATAAAGGCTTCTTCCTCTATAGAGTGAAGACCGAGCCTTATCACCCTGATGCCCTCGTCCCTGAACATTTTATAAAGTTTTGCGGCAAGACTTACAGCCGCATCCAAAGTCTGGGGTTTATACTTATTATCAAGATATAAAGCCGCCAAATCTGTATTTTTTAAAACAATTGTAGGATAAATCCTGACAGTATCGGGTTTTATTTCTATAACCTTCTGAGCCGTTTTAATGGTACTTGAATCACTGTCAGCATAAAGCCCAGTCATAATCTGAAGTCCGAGTTCGAAGCCGTGTTTTCTGATAAGCGAAGCCGCATTATAAACATCTTCTGCTTTGTGACCTCGGTTATTGAGCCTTAACACCCTGTCATTAAGGCTCTGGGCGCCAAGTTCAATAGCGGTGACATTATGTTCTTTTAAGAGATTCAAAATCTCATCATCTATAGCATCGGGTCTTGTGGAAATTCTTATACCCGATACTTTTCCTTCTTTCACAAAATCAGAAGCGGTTTCTAAAAGCGATGTCATATAATTGCGGTTAATGGCTGTAAAACTGCCGCCGAAAAAAGCAATTTCTGAAGTTTGCGGGTCAAAATTAGCAGATTTCACCGCAGTATTCACCGCATTTATAACATCTTCAGCCTTCGGGGCTTTGCAAACACCTGTAATATATCTCTGATTGCAAAAACTGCACTTATTCGGGCAACCGATATGCGGCACAAAAATTGAAATATTGGAATGTTTTGCACTCATATTTTAGCACCCATAAGAAGAAGTGCCTGTTTTGCCGCCATCTGCTCTGCCTGCTTTTTGTTTTTGCCTTTGCCTTTACCTATAATATTCGAATTGAGATGCACCTCAACCTCGAAAACTTTATTATGGTCAGGTCCGCTCTCCCCCGTTAGAATATAGGTTACAGATTCTTCGGGATTTCTCTGTATAATTTCCTGCAAAGCGGTTTTATAATCCTTGAAAACCTCATCGTCAGTATGTTTGAGTTCGGCTTTAACAAACCGCATTACGTGTTTTCTTGCAATCTCCATACCGCCGTCAAGAAACATTGCCGCAAGAACTGCCTCAAAAGCATCGGCAAGAATAGAATCCCTTTCTCTGCCGCCGCCTTTGTCTTCACCTTTTCCAAGCCTTAAGAATTTTCCTATCTCAAGTTCTCTCGAAAAACCGCAAAGTGATTTTTCACAAACAAGCGATGCTCTGAGTTTTGTGAGTTCGCCCTCGGGAGTTTCGGGGAATTTATGGAAAAGATAGTCTGCAACTATAACCGACAAAACCGAATCGCCCAAAAATTCAAGGCGTTCGTTTGATGTCACCCCGTGGCGCACCTCATTTGCATAAGAAGAATGAGTGAGCGCATTTTCGAGTAATTTTATATCTTTAAATGTATAGTCTAAATTTGATTCCAAAGCTTTCATTTAACATATTCCTTAAAATTTATTATTTTGCAAGATTTTCCTCTATCTTGCCGATAACATTATTCTGATAGAAAGTAACCGCCTGTCTGACAGCATTTTTAATTGCTTTCGCATCAGAACTGCCGTGTGCCTTTATAACAGGCTTTTTAACACCAAGCAAAGGTGCTCCGCCAACCTCTGAACTGTCCATCATACTTTTGAGTGAATACAAATCCTTTTTAAGTACCAGAGCGGCAAGTTTATTTATAATATTCTTATACAAAACTCCCTTTACCATTTTAAAGAAAGTTGTAGCCGTACCCTCAATAAGTTTTAGCGCAATATTTCCTGTAAAACCGTCAGTAATAACCGCATCACAAACGCCTTTGGGCATCTCGCGGGATTCAATATTGCCAACAAAGTTTATGGGAGAATTACTTAACAGTTCATAAGCCTCTCTTTGAAGTTCCGTGCCTTTAGTGTCCTCAACACCGATATTTAAAAGACCGATTTTGGGCTCGTTTATACCCTCAACTTTTTCGAGATAAACACTCGCCATTATACCGAACTGCTGAAGCATTTCGGGACGGCACTCAGCATTAGCACCCATATCCATAAGCATATAGTGACCTTGCGGAGACGGGATAAGTCCTGCAAGAGCAGGTCTTTTAATGCCCTTTATTCGCTTTATGATAAGAGTGCCTCCTACTACTACCGCACCTGTTGACCCTGCAGAAACAAAAGCATCAGCATTACCCTCTGCAAGTTCTTTGAAAGCCAGAGCCATTGAACTTTCGCTATGAGCCTTTAAAAGAGTTGTAGGCTCATCGTGCATAGAAATTACATCTTCGGTATGTATGATTTTAAGGTCGCCCTTAAAACTCAAAGCATTATCGTTTATTATTTTTTCGATTTCG
>JAFVTZ010000150.1 GCA_017502965.1 Clostridia bacterium | reverse complement strand
GTAGTAGTAACAACATGGGCATAGGGAACAGGAGAGGGATGAACGCCTGCGGCAATAAGACCAGCGATATGCGCCATATCAACCATTAAATAAGCGCCTACCTCGTCTGCTATTTCACGGCAACGGGGGAAATCAATTATTCTTGAATATGCAGATGCGCCTACAACAATGAGTTTAGGTTTACATTCGAGTGCAATTCTTCTCATTTCATCATAGTCAATAGTCTCAGTTTCGTCATTAACACCGTAAGGAACGATATTAAAATATTTACCCGAAATATTAACGGGTGAGCCGTGGGATAAATGACCGCCCTGCTGTAAATTCATACCCATAACAGTGTCACCGGGCTGAATAAGCGCAAAGAAAGCGGCAAGGTTTGCATTAGCGCCTGAATGGGGCTGAACATTTGCAAAATTACAGCCAAACAGTTTTTTAGCGCGCTCACGTGCGATTTCTTCAACTATATCAACACACTGGCATCCGCCGTAATAACGCTTAGAAGGGTATCCTTCAGCATATTTGTTAGTAAGAACTCCGCCTGCTGCAAGTAATACTGCCTTTGAAACAATGTTTTCAGAAGCAATAAGTTCAATATTATGCTGCTGTCTTTCAAGTTCTAAGTTACAAGCGTTTGCAACTTCTATGTCATAATTTTTAAGTTCGTCAAAAAAGTTCATATTTTTAATCCATACTTTAGTTTTGTTTTTATCTGAGTCTCTGCCTTGAGTCTTAAACTAAAATCTAAGTATATTCCTTTCGTAAAATATTAGTGATGGAATAAACGCATTCCTGTGAATGCCATTGCAATACCGTATTTATTACAGCAATCTATAACTGCATCGTCTCTTATTGAGCCGCCGGGTTCTGCGATATAAGAAACACCGCTTCTATAGGCTCTTTCAATATTATCGTCAAACGGGAAGAAAGCATCAGAGCCGAGTGCTACACCTTTAATTGTTGAAAGGTATTCTTTGATTTCTGCATCTGTTAAAGGCGAAGGCTGGGATTTGAAATACTTCTGCCAGTTGCCGTCAGCACAGACATCTTCTTCATTGCGGTTGATATAACCGTCAATAACATTGTCTCTTGTAGGTCTTGCGATTTCATCAAGGAAAGGAAGATTTAATACCTTATCGTGCTGTCTGAGGAACCATGTATCAGCCTTTGAGCCTGCAAGACGGGTACAGTGAATTCTTGACTGCTGACCTGCACCTACACCAATAGCCTGTCCATCAACAGCAAAACAAACAGAGTTTGACTGAGTGTATTTAAGAGTTATGAGTGAGATTATAAGGTCACGTTTTGCGCTGTCAGGCAGATTCTTATTCTCGGTTACAAGGTTTGAAAGCAATTCTTCGTTAATTTCAAAATTGTTTCTGCCTTGCTCGAAAGTAATGCCGTAAACCTGTTTATGCTCAATAGGAGCAGGTATATAGTCGGGGTCAATCTCAACTATATTGTAGTTTCCGTTTCTCTTGGATTTTAAAATTTCGAGTGCTTCGGGCTCATAACCGGGAGCAATTATACCGTCAGACACCTCACGTTTGATGAGTAAAGCGGTTGTGACATCACAAACATCTGAAAGTGCTACCCAGTCACCGAAAGAACACATACGGTCAGTACCTCTGGCTCTGGCATAAGCACAGGCAAGGGGAGAATCATCCAAACCTTCAATATCATCAACAAAGCAAGCCTTTTTTAGTTTTTCGGGAAGAATTGTACCAACAGCAGCACTTGTGGGGCTTACGTGTTTAAAAGAGGTAACTGCAGGAAGACCCAAAGCCTCTTTGAGTTCTTTTACTAACTGCCAGGAGTTAAAAGCATCAAGGAAATTGATATAACCCGGTCTGCCGCAGAGAATTTTAATCGGAAGTTCACTGCCGTCAGCCATAAATATTTTTGCGGGTTTCTGGTTGGGGTTACAACCGTATTTAAGTTCGAAATCTTTCATTGAATTTTCCCTCACTTACTTATTTTTATTGATTATGATATCTGTAGGTTCGCTACCGTCAAGAGGAACAGCACGAACAAAAAGAGATACCTTATTGTCTTCATTCAGGTTATTCCAGACAATATCAGCCAATTCTTCAGCGGTGTTAGGTAGTGCAATTTCCTCAGGCTCGCCATAGAAAGAGGGAATTGGATTTCCGTCACACTTATAGGTATGAATAAAATGACCGATACCGTTTTCAGGAACATAGTTATAGAAATAACGGTTGCAAGCCTCAGGTCTGCCGTTGGCACTCTTTAAAATAGAGAGTTTATAGGAGAACATATTTTTTGCGAAACCGTAATATACAGCACCTGAAATACGGGGTGTGAAATTGGGAGCATCAGGCTCAAATTCACGGGTATAGAGCGCTTCCTCAAAAGTTGCACCGTCTTTAAGGAAATCGTAAATAGTATTTGTCTGGTCGCCGTTTGTGATAATATCGGTGTCACCGAGTTTTAAATAAGGATTGTAAATAATGAGCGAGGGGTCGGAAAGTTTGCTTTCATCAAAAGCCTTTGTTCTCATACCACCCTTGAAAGACTCAAACACACGGTTACGGCTGTTTTCACTTCTGCCCATAATAAAATAAGCAATCATTGCATTTTTGCCGTCAGCAGATTTGCCTATAACAATACCTCTGCCGGGATATGAATTTTCAGATAATAAAGTTTTTAAATCATATAAAGCCATTTTAAATACCTCAATTTTATTTTAATTCAGAGCAAACCTTTTCAAGTGAAAGGGGAAGAATTTTCCATTCCGCCTCTTCCATAACCCTTTTTTGCAAAATTTCAGGGGTGTCACCGTCTTTTATTTCAACCGCTTTTTGCATAATAATTTCGCCGCCGTCAGGTATTTCGTTTACAAAGTGAACTGTAGCACCTGTAACCTTAACACCGTAATTGAGTGCCGCTTCGTGAACACGAAGACCGTAAAAACCTTTGCCGCAAAAAGAGGGGATAAGAGATGGGTGAACATTTATAATCTTTCTCTCAAAGTGAGAGGTGAATTTTTCGCTCAGTATGCACATAAATCCTGCAAGCACGATAAAATCCGTTTCATTTTCTTCAAGAACTGAAATGAGTTTGTTTTCAAACTCGCTTCCGAGTTCTTTTTTATTGCAGACAACAGTTTTTATACCTGCTTTTTTTGCCCTTTCTAAAGCGAAAGCATCGGGATTATTTGAAATAACAAGGTTTATTTTACCCGATTTAATAATTCCGCTTTTTTCGGCATCGATAAGCGCTTGCAGATTTGTGCCGCCGCCTGAAACCAATACTGCTATATTCTTCATAACAGCACCTTAAATAATTGTAATCTTATTATCGGACTTAACAATTTTACCGATAACATATGCATCTTCGCCGTTTGCTTTAAGAATTTCTATTGCCTTGTCAGCATCTTCTTTTGCCACAACAATGCTCATTCCAACACCCATATTATAGGTGTTATACATATCTCTTTCAGGAATGTTTCCGGTTTTCTGGAGCAAGTCAAAAATAGGAAGAACTTTTATGCTATCCTTAATGATTTCAGCACCAAAACCGTCAGGAATACTTCTCGGGATATTCTCATAGAAACCGCCGCCTGTGATATGAGAAATAGCGCGGACTTTAACCTTGTCAAGAAGCGCTAAAACAGGTTTAACATAAATTCTTGTAGGTGTGAGAAGTGTTTCTCCCAAAGATTTACCGCCAAGTTCATTATAAGTTTTATTAAGGTCGCAGTTTTCAACATCAAAGACCTTACGAACAAGTGAAAAACCGTTTGAATGAACACCCGAAGAGGGAAGAGCAATAACAACATCATCTTCCTGCATAGTGGTGTTATCAAGGATTTTTTTCTTATCAACAATACCTACCGCAAAACCTGCGAGGTCATAGTCATCAACAGGCATCATTCCCGGATGCTCAGCAGTTTCGCCGCCGATAAGTGCCGCTCCTGACTGGACACAGCCCTCTGCAACACCGCTAACAATTTCTGCAATCTTTTCAGGGATATTTTTTCCGCAAGCGATATAATCGAGGAAGAAAAGCGGTTTTGCGCCTACACATATAATATCGTTAACGCACATTGCAACCGCATCAATACCTATTGTGTCGTGCTTGTCCATCAAAATTGCGAGTTTAACTTTTGTTCCGCAACCGTCAGTACCTGAAACGAGAACAGGTTCTTCCATACCTTGGACAGGAAGACCGAAGCAACCGCCGAAACCGCCGACATCGTCAAGACAGCCGTCATTTTTAGTTCTTGCGATATGCTGTTTCATAAGTTCAACTGCTTTGTAACCTGCAGTAATATCGACACCTGCATCAGCATAGGATTTTGATTGTGAATTTTTCATTTTAATATTCCTTTTCTAATTATTCTTTACCGTTCCAGCAATAAGTGCAAAGTTTATCTGCAGGAAGACCTATTGCTTTTATAAGTCCCTCAAGAGATTGGAATTCAAGGGAAGCGAAATTAAGTTTTTCTGCGATTGTTTTTCGAAGATTCTTACCTCTTTCGGTTGAACAGTCGCTGTATTCATCAATAAAATTAAAACCTACCGGTCCTTCGAGTTCCATAATAACCCGTCGTGCTATAAGCTCCATATCGTCAGTGGCACGGGAAAAATTGAGGTATTTACAGCCGTACATAATAGGCGGACATGCAGAACGCATATGAACCG
>JAFVTZ010000149.1 GCA_017502965.1 Clostridia bacterium | reverse complement strand
CATTCTGACCAAGACCGGGAGTTTCGTTTGAAGCGTCAAGCACAGCCACGGCTTTTATGCTGCCGTCTGTATTAACAGCGGTCATAACAGAAACATCTCCGCCGTAACCTTTAGCCGATGTCACAAAAATAAAGCCTACAGTTTCATCACCGTTTTTAGCGATATGATATTCAACTGCATCAAGACTTTTCTTTTCAAAACTCTCAGCCTTAATAAGTTCTGACATTGTTTTTTGCTCATTTTCAGCCTCTAAACCTGCGATTTTTTCTGCAGTGATTTTATTTGTCAGCGAAAGGGCGAAAGCAATTACAATACAAATCGAAAGCAAAACAACTATGGGTTTTATTATATCGTCTTTATTCTTAAGAAAAAATGCTTTGATATCAGCCATTCTGTTTTACCTCCTTCTGAGGTTTTATGTAACCGAAAGGATGTCTTAAAGTAAATTTGTTTATATAAGGCACTAAAATATTCATAATAAGAATTGCATAGGAAACACCTTCCGGTACAGCGGCAAATTTTCTTATAACAAATGCGATAAGACCGCAGCCTATACCGAAAATCACTTTACCGAGTGCAGTTGTAGGACTTGTGGTGTAATCGGTTGCCATAAATATAGCACCGAGCATCAGTCCGCCGCCTAAAACTGCGATAGAAACATTTTCTCCCACAGCGAAAGAAAGCAGAGCAACAGTACCTATAAAGCAAACAGGGATAACAGGTGAAATTACCTTTCTTAAAATAAGGTAAAGTCCACCGCACAAAAGCAGGAATGACGAGGTTTCGCCGATACAACCGCTATGCATACCGAAAAACAAAGTTTTAAGCGACGGCGCAGTAGCAATATCACTCGCAATATATGTAAGAGGGGTTGCGGTAGTCACCGCATCTAAAGGAGTGACAAAATTTGTCATAGCAGCAGGGAAAGATACAAGCAATACTATACGGGCGGTGATAGCAGGATTTGCAAAATTACATCCAAGTCCGCCAAACATTTGCTTCACAACAATTATTGCAACCACACTACCTATTGCCGCCATCCAGAGCGGTATGGTAGACGGAAGATTCATTCCAAGGAGCAGTCCAGTAACAATTGCAGAAAAATCGCCTATGGTTACATCCTTTTTCATAATTTTGTTCCAGATAAATTCGCTGAGAACTGCCGCTACAACCGATACTGCAAGCACTCCGACTGCTCTGAGCCCGAAAAGCACACAGCCACAAACCGCTGCAGGAAGTAATGCTATGATTACATCAAGCATAATTCCCCTTGTGGTATCAGGATGTTTTATATGGGGTGAAGAAGAAACGGTTAAAAAGTTTTTCATTTATTTCCCCTCCTTTTTGAGTGTTGCTTTTGCAAGACGCATAACCTGTGTAAGCGGTCTGCTTGCAGGACATACAAACGAACAACTACCGCACTCCATACAGTAGTTTATGTTCAGTTTTTTAAGTGATTCTATGTTAGAATGGTTTACAGCCGTTTCAACCATTGCAGGATATAGTTTCATCGGACAGGCGGCGGCACATCTTCCGCAACGGATACAGGCGGTCTGCACAGACTTTTTATCGCTTGTTTTCATAACTGTTATTGCGTTATTGCGTTTTTCAACTACAGCATCTGGAGAACAAACGTCAATACCCATCATAGGTCCGCCCATTATGATTTCGCCTGCATCTTCCGATACAGTGCCCACAAATTCGAGCAAATCTTTTATAGGAGTTCCTATAGGAACTATAACATTTTTGGGTTCTGCAACAGCAGTACCGTCAACCGTGAGGCGTTTTGCCACAAGCGGCATACCTGTGGATATAAATCGGTAGAGAGTGGCAATACTTGTAACATTCATTACAACACATCCCACATCACTCGGAAGTTTTCCTGCAGGAACACATCTGCCCGTAGCAGAATAAATGATAACCTTTTCAGCACCTTGCGGATATTTTGTCGGCAGGCACATAAGTTTTACCTTATCATCAGTATCCCTTTTATCCGCCGCAATTTCATAAAGTTTATCTATTGCCTTTTTCTTATTGCTTTCAACACAGATTATAACTTTAGGGATATTAAGGATATCTTTAAGCAGATATACTCCATTTACAACATCATCATAATTTTCCATACATTCGCGGTAATCGCTTGTGATATAAGGCTCGCATTCAGCCGCATTGATGATAAGAGTATCAATCTCAGTATCAGGTTTGAATGTAAGTTTTACCTTTGAAGGAAAACCTGCACCGCCAAGACCTACCAAGCCGCAAAGTTCTGCCGCAGCAGCGATATCGGCAGGAGTTTTGACTGGAAACGGTTTTAAATCGGGGTCTTTTTCCATTTGAGAATCAGATTCGATTATTACACATTTTCCAACCGACGGCACATCACAGATATCTTTGACCGTTCCAGAAATACTTGAATGAACGGGAGCGCTCACAAAACCGCAAGCCTTTGCAATAAGGGTACCGACAAAAACTTTATCACCTTTTTTAACTACAGGGTCAGCAGGCGCACCGATATGCTGTTGAAGCGGTATTTTCACCTCGGCAACGGGTGGCATTACAACCGTTTCACATTCTGCCGATTTTTTAAGATGCGGCAAATTAACACCCGATACGTATTTTCCTACAGGGCGCAATATTCT
>JAFVTZ010000148.1 GCA_017502965.1 Clostridia bacterium | reverse complement strand
CATATACATCCCCCTTAACTAAATAATCATAATGGTTATGGTTAGTCGAAACGCTTTTAAGCGTTTTGACAAACTTCAATTATTATAGCATATTATTAAAAAAAAATCACTCATTTTTTTAAAAGAAAAAATCCCTCAGGAAATTTCCTGAGGGACAGATAGGTTTATTTACTTTCGATAACGGTTTTACCGCCCATATAAGGACGAAGTGCTTCAGGGATATGCACACTGTATTTCTCGCCGTCAAATCTTAAATTGTTTTCAAGGAAAGCAATAAGCATTCTGGGGGGAGCCACAACTGTGTTGTTAAGAGTGTGAGCAAGGTATTTCTTACCGTCCTCTCCTTTGACTTTTATTCCGAGGCGTCTTGCCTGAGCATCTCCAAGGTTGGAGCAGGAGCAAACTTCAAAATATTTCTGTTGTTTGGGACTCCATGCCTCAACATCGTAAGATTTCACTTTAAGGTCTGCAAGGTCGCCAGTGCAACACTCAAGTGTGCGTACAGGGATATCAAGGCTTCTGAAAAGTTCAACCGAGTAACTCCACATTTTGTGGAACCAGTCCATACTCTCCTCAGGCTTGCAGATAACTATCATTTCCTGCTTTTCAAACTGGTGGATACGGTAAATTCCGCGCTCCTCTATACCGTGAGCACCCTTTTCTTTTCTGAAACAAGGGGAATAACTTGTAAGTGTTAAGGGGAGTTTTGATTCTTCTGTGATAGTGTCAATAAATTTACCGATCATCGAGTGCTCGGATGTGCCTATAAGATAAAGGTCTTCGCCTTCAATCTTATACATCATAGCATCCATTTCTTCAAAACTCATAACGCCTGTTACAACATTGCTTCTTATCATAAACGGGGGAATGCAGTAGGTGAAACCCTTGTCTATCATAAAGTCGCGTGCATAAGCGGTAACAGCAGAGTGAAGACGGGCAATATCACCCATAAGATAATAGAATCCTTCACCTGCAACTCTGCCTGCAGATTCTTTGTCAATACCGTCAAACAACTGCATAATATCTGTATGATAGGGAATTTCAAAATCAGCAACAGTCTTTTCGCCAAAAGTTTCAACTTCAACATTCTCGCTGTCGTCTTTACCTACAGGAACGCTTTCGTCCACAATGTTAGGTATCTTCATCTGGATTTCGAGAACTTTTTTGGAAAGTTCATCTTCTTTTTCTTCCAGTGCTTTGAGTTCAGCCGCTTGCTCGGAAACTATGCGTTTCATTTCTTCCGCCTCTTCGCGCTTGCCCTGACCCATAAGCATACCAATCTGTTTGCTCACTTTATTCCTGTTTGCACGAAGGTCGTTAGCACGGGTGTTAGCGGCGCATTTTTCGTTATAAAGCGCTATAACTTCGTCAACAAGAGGTAACTTGTTGTCTTTGAATTTCTTCTTTATATTTTCTTTTACAAGTTCGGGATTATCACATATAAATTTAATATCCAGCATTTTTTGTTCCTCCTTGGAAACCTCTTTAAATCTTAAACTTCAGTATATCATAATGAACAGTCTTTGTCAAATATTGAAAATTATGATTCTATTTCACTTTCTGTCCGTATTTTTTTAATCCATTTTCCGCTTCTGAGGCGTATCACACACCAGAAAGCCTTCAAAACCTGATCGATTTTAAGGGCAAAGTATATCCAGAAAGCAGGCAGATGAAGAACAAGCCCTGCAAGTATGCCGAGCGGAATACTTGCTATCCAGAGGAATATATTATCCGCCGTCATAAGCACTTTTGTGTCTCCGCCGCCTCTAAGTACACCTTTTGTCATAATGCTGTTTGTAGCCTGAAAAACAATTATTATGCTGATGGAAAGCATAAGTTGTTCTGCAATGGATTTAGTCTGAGGGGAAAGATTATACGCCGCAATTATGGGCGCATTTATAAGGGTTATTATTCCTGCGGCAACAAAACCGAATATTATACCTATTCCTAAAAAGGCATAGCCCTGACGCAAGGCCTTTTCGCGGTCTCCCTGTCCTAAAGTGTGTCCCGTAACGATACTGCCTGCCTGAGAAAAACCCTGTATCATTACCGAACTCAACTGCTGTGTTACAGCGGTCACTGCATTTGCTGCAACAAAACTCTCCCCAAGTCTGCCGATAACCATTGCAACCGAGTTATTTCCAAGCGCTAAAATACCGTCAGAAATCAGCACGGGAATACTGATTCTCATGTACTCTTTCCAAAGAGCACCAACTTTCATAAATAAATCTTTTATGCGGAATTTTATCTCTTTGTCTTTTAAAAACAAATAACCGCAGATTATTATAAACTCAAAAATTCTTGCAATAAGTGTGCCTAAAGCCGCACCTGCAACTCCCATTTTCGGTGCTCCGAATTTTCCGAAAATGAAGATATAGTTTGCTCCTACATTAACGAAAAAAGCACCGATAGATGTGTAAAGAGGTATCTTCACAAGACCTACATTTCTTAGCACAATGGTGCTTGTAAGGGAAAGCCCTAAAAAGAAATAACTTATAACCGAATATCTTAAATATTCAATACCGAGTGTTATTATGTCGCTTTCGGTGGTGTAAATCTTCATTATCTGTTTTGGCAGAAGAACCGTTGCAATACAAAACAGTAAAGCCATAATAAGAGTTAGCCTCAGCATTATCGCCACCGTCTTTTTAAGGGCGGGTTTATCTTTCATACCGTAATATCTGGAAACAAGAACAGATGCTCCCATTCCTATTCCCATACAGAAAATATGGAAAATATTGATAAACTGATTTGCAAGCGAAACTGCCGAAAGTTCGGTTTCACCCACAGCCCCCACCATTACGGTGTCCATCATATTGACACCTGTTGTTATGAGTCCCTGAAGCGCTATAGGAATTGAAATCCGCGCTACATTTTTGTAAAATTCCTTGTCTTTTATGAATAAACTTTGCATTTCAAAATTCCGTCAGCGTATGAAATTTGTCCTTTCCACAGGTTCTTTTTCGGGCAGACCGTATTTTTCTTTGCCGAGTGCGATACTGCGCATCAAAAAGGTCATATTTCGGGCAAGGGTGCGCATAGTTTGTAACCCTTCGGCATCGTCCTCTGCATCTCCCGCTTTTGCTCCGTGGATACTGTTCCAATACTGGCTGGAAGCTACAGGCATACCGCTTATAGTGAAAAATTTATTAAGTTCATCAAAAGCGGCAGAGCATCCGCCTCGCCTTGCGGCAACCACAGCCGCTCCGACTTTCATTGATTTATTAAAATGTGTGCTGTAAAAAAGTCTTGTTAAAAATGCCGTAACCGCAGGATTTGCCGCCGCATAGTATACAGGACTACCTACGATAACACCGTCACATTCCTCGAATTTTGCGGCTGATTCGTTAACGATATCGTCAAACACGCATTTGCCGCTCTGGGTGCATTTGCGGCAACCGATACAACTTCTCACAGCCTTGTTTCCTATATGAATAATTTCGGTTTCGATTCCCTCACTGTCAAAAATCTTTTTTGCCTCTTTGAGGGCAGTTGCAGTATTGCCGTTTGCATTCGGACTTCCGTTTATTAGAAGAACTTTCATAATAATTCGCCTCTTTAATTAAAATATAGAATATTCTACCACATAAGACCAAATATTTCTACTTAATTTTATGAGAAATATTATATACAATGTCAAGTATACTTTTTTATACAATAAGTATATAGATATACTGTGTAGAAAAATGTATAATAAAATAGAATATATTTTAAAGGGGTAATTGGGTTGAAACTTTCGAAAAAGTTTTTATCGTTATTTCTGGCGGTTGTAATTCTTATAGGAACAATTCCTGTTTATGCTTCTTCTGCTGAAAGTGTTGCAGAAGATAGCAATAATATGCTTTCGTTCGGAGACATTATTGCGGATGATTGCTATAATACTGATGATACTACATCGGAAGAAGGGCTCAGCGGTAGCGGAACTGAAAAAGAACCCTATCTTATAAATACCCGAGGAGACCTTAAATACTTTGCTTCGCAGGTGAACAGCGGTAATACAAAATATAATGCTGACGGTGTTTATGTTAAACTCACCGTTAATATTGACTTGGGTAATGCCGAATGGACTCCTATCGGCTATAAAAATCCGTATCTCGGTAATTTTGACGGTGATAATCACGAGGTCATCAATGTGAAAATCAGCGGAAGCAGTGCGACAGATGCGGTTTCTGAGACTAATTATGTCGGCTTTTTTGGATACATAAAGGGTGCTGAAATTAAAAATTTCGGTTTATATCAATCAAAGACTGAATATAATTACATTTATGACAGTACTTTCGGTGTTTTGACCGGTTACAGTGAAAATAGCAAAATTACAGATTGCTATGTAAACGGTGCTTTAAATATTTCTTTTGCAAATGTTAATCCTCTCGACCGAAATGATGTTATCAAATATACCCCTATGGAAGAAGCCGATATTCCGACAACAATTATATCGGATAACCCTTACGGTCAGGGTGTAATACTTGATATGTCGAATGTTCCTGTGTTTTATAACACAACACATATTGATATTAGTGGTCAGGTTACAGCATTGAAAATAATCAGTAACCCAAAGGCAACCAATACATTGTTTAGTATTAATATAGCAGATAATCCTGATTTTGATTTTTACCTTGAGTTAGAAGATATTCATATAAGCGCACCAAAATCTTGTGATGCAATAACAGTAGAGGGCGGTAGAAATTTATATATTTATTCAACCGTTAAAGAAAGAACGGGTATTTCTGTTGCGGGTGGTAAAGGTAAAATTGATGCTGCGGGCGGAATGGCTATAAACGCACCTGATAGTACAGTTGTTATAAGCGGTGATGCATCTGTAAATTTCCATGGCGGTGCCGGCTATAGTGATATAAGTGTGAATAACGGAATATCGGGAACTGACGGTAATATTGCAATTAAGGCAAAAGAGTTATTTATAGAAGATGCTGCAGGAGTTTCAATCAAAGGTGGAAATGGCGGAGAAGCCGCTGACGGTGCTGACGGTGCTGACGGTGCTGACGGTGTATGGGGTAGTGCATCCAGTGTTCGCGGTAAAAACGGCGGTAAAGGTCAAAACGGCGGTCATGGCGGTAACGGTGCGGCAGCTGTTGAACTTACCGGTCGGTTTGTAGTTAATAATTCTCCATATGTTAATGTTACAGCAGGTGATGGCGGTCATGGCGGTAATGGCGGTTTCGGCGGCAACGGCGGTAACGGTTCGATAGGAAATGCTAAATGGGATAGCGGTTTTGATTCCGGACGCGGCGGAGACGGCGGAGACGGCGGAGACGGTGGAAACGGCGGTAACAGTGCTTGTGCCCTAAAGGCCTCGTCTGTTTTGGTTAATGCTGATGCATTCAGAGCAAGAGCTGGTATGTCAGGTGCTGGTGGTTGCGGTGCTAACGGCGGTAATGGTGGAAACGGTGCCAACGGTGACACAGAGAACTTTGGCAGTAACTGGTCTTTGGATGACAGCCGAATGAGGGGCAAAAACGGCGGTTCGGGTGGAGATGTGGGAAGCGGCGGAAACGGCGGTAACAACGGTAGTTTTTATAACGCTGTTATTTCTGATAATATGTATATTTCCGGTGATGCTTATATTGTAAACGGAACCTATCATCATTATTGGTATGATGGAAAGTTGTGTGATTATACCCCTTGGGCCGGTTCACCTGGAACAACCGCAGGTACAGCCGGTACGGCAGGTTATTTTTACAATGTCGGTTGGGGAAACCGTACTGTTTGGGGAAGCTCTGGTTCTAAGGGTAGCACTACTGTAAAGGATAACGGCACACCGATTACGTGGGGTTCAAACGGTTATAAAGGTGAGTATTCAACCGACGAGCCGCGTTCTTGGGCAATAAAAGATTCAAAAAAATATGAGTTGTATTATAATCCTAAAACTCTTGATGGACTGACCGGAGTTAATCTAATGTGTGTTAATTCGGTAGAAGAAGAGGGAATAGTAGAATATTTAACATATTATTCATTTGTTGGTGAATCCTGGCTTGGCGGAAATGTCACCTGTAAAACTGCAGGTTCTACCGATTTTACCCTTAATTGGTCAGACGGAACAACTGTTGCCGTTTCCGGTCAGGGGCCTAAAGCTGTAGCGAATGAGATTGATGCTCAGGGCAATATTATCGGTTCGGCTTATGTGAATTTTGAAACAGATAATCCACTTAATACACAGGCAGATACATACGGTGTGATTATCGATAATGCTAAAATATGGTGTACGGTTCCAAGAACATCCACTGATGTATGTTATTATGTAACCGAAACGGATTTTTCACGCGGTATGGCAGAATTCCCAAAAACACCGCAATTTTTCTACTCGAAAGCCGATATAACAGCCGGCGGAATGTTTGGTGCTATAGATGCAACTTCTACCGTAACACGCTGTGCGGCGGCGTTTGAAAACTTTAAAATTGATGTTGTATCAAGTCTTAATTTGGGAATAGCCGGATTATTTGCAGGTATTAACAACGGCTTTATTGATTCAAGCATAGCAACCAAAGTCAGTAATGGTTTGTATACACTTTGCGAAGATAGTTTTGGTCAGCAAAACGGCACTGTGACTGACGGCGAGATATATCTTTTGTCCGATTCAAAAGATACTCAGGGTGTGGCTTACGGTGTTGAGGATATTTCCTATGAAAACGTTCATCAAACCCGTATACTGCGTGAATGCAGTGTTGAAAAAACTGAAAACTCCAATCTATCGGGAGCAGTTGTCATACCAGATTATGTATTTGAGGGCAGGTCAATAAGCGCAGTAACAAAAATTGTTGACAGTGCTTTTGCGGGTTGTGTCGCTATGAGCGAGATAAACCTCGGAAGTCTGGTTTCTGAAATAGGAGAGGGTATTTTAAAGGGTTGTTCTTCTGTAGAAAAGATAACCATAGGAAAAAGCCTTAAATCACTTCATGAATATACCTCGGGCGGACAGATTTTTGGTCTTGAAAAGAGCGGAAAACTTATGGGGCAGTATAAATTGGCTTCATACGAGGTAGAAGAAGGAAACAGGTATTTTAATGATATAGACGGTGTACTGTTTGCAACTCAGTATATTGAGGCATTTGATAAGTCGGTAGAAATATGTGCTATAGACGCTCCTGCCTGTAAAACATTTTCTGATAATTATGTTCTTCCCGAACTTGTTGTAAGAGTGGCTCCCTATGCCTTTGCTTACAGTAATATAAAATCGGTTGAACTTAAATATGTGAGGGAAGTGGGCGACTATGCCTTTTTAAATGCTTCCTTGCTTGAAACTGTGCGTTTTGCCGAAACTGATGACGATAATAATCAAAAATTACAGGATTATATTGACGGCAATCAGGTTTATTACAGCCAACTTATAGGAACAGAAGCATTTGCGAACTGCACATCTCTTACAGATGTTAATCTTGACAGTGCGTTTATTCAGAAAATCGGCGACAGAGCCTTCCTTTCCTGCGGTGATAAGATTTCGGTTATTACTATCGGCAGGGGCGTAAAGGCAATAGGAGAAAATGCCTTTGGCTCATCTGACAACAGTAATTATCCCACCAAGTTTGAAGCGTTTGATGT
>JAFVTZ010000147.1 GCA_017502965.1 Clostridia bacterium | reverse complement strand
GCTGTTCTGAGAAGAAAATAACTGTGTATATCCTGTGTTTCTTAAAAGCGAAGGATTTTCCTTTGTGATTTCAAAATAAGGTAATGCACCGTATTCTATCCATTTAAGTTTCTGATAGTTCAAATCGTAAGAAGAATTGCCCGTTTCCATACAATAACCTGCTGAACCGTGAACAACCATCTGATAAAAAGGTATAGAAACATCCTCCAAAAATGAGTTTGAAGTTTTTCCCGCACAATCAGCAATAAAATCGGAATATTTAAGCGAATATAAGTTTCCGCCGCTAACCGCACTGCCTTTTTTAAGCATTTCTTCAAATTCTTCCTGAACCGAAACCCGTTCTGTAGCGGAAGAACGGTTCAGGTCCGAATAAATAAGAGAAGCAAGCCCGTTATTTAAAACGGTTGTATTTTTATATTTTTGGGCAGTACCTGATGCCTTTTTGAAATTCTTTTTAATTTTAGCAAGATTCAGCAAAAAACTGCTCTCTGCGCTGTCAGTAACAGGAGAGCCTGCACCGTCAGTTACAGTGTCTTTTCCTTTTATAAAAAGACCCGTTCCGTCATAAGCATTGATATTATCAGTTTCAAGCATAAGCTTAATTCCGTTTTCGCCTGCAAATTTATCAAGAGATTTCAGACCGTTTTTACCGCCAAAACTACTTTCGGGTTTAAAGTTTGAAATATTATCCCCATATCCTCCAGACTGCCAACCGCGTAAAATTGCGGTTAAATTGCTGACGCCGCCTTCTCTATATCCTTTGAGAATATCCTCAATCTGCTCAAAATCAGCAGTTTTGACAAGTTTTTTATAAGCACCGTCAGTTTGTTTTGTGCCCATAAAAAACTTAAGGCACAGATTTTCAGCACTATATTCGGTTTTACCGTCTAAAAGACCGTTTTTTAACAGATAATCACGGAAAATGTTTGCCATTCCGCTATATGAAGCATTTTCTCCGTTCAGGAAAAACAGTTTTACTTCGCGGTCATAATCAAGAAGCCGTTCCCCTACTCTTACACTTCTTTTTTCTTCCGTATTGCCGTTATTATTTTTAAGTTCAGACAGCAAAACGGTATATTTTCTACGCCAAATAAGCGAAAAAGATGCACGGTTAAGTTTAACCGATGAAATATTGATACCGGCATTGATATTTATTTGTGTGTCGGCTTCACCGTTGGTTACTGCTGCCAAAAAAGCTCTGTTTTGATTTTTAATGCCGTAAATCGGGAAAGGTGCTATCGGGTTTTTATTTTCAGAAAAATAATTTGCCGTTTCCTCTGTGCCGTAAACATCAAGGGTGAGTTGTTTTGTATATTTATGCTTTTGAGCGGTTTTATTGAAGTAGGTCAAAGCACCGCAACCGTCAGGATAGAAAATATATCCTTGCTTTTCATTGGAAGCTGTATCAAAAAACGGGAAAAGTTCAACCGAATACAGGTAGTAATCCCCTTCTTCTTTTATCTCGTTTGCAGGGATTCGGATATTCAGCCCAAAATCATCCAGAGTTATTTCAAAACTCATTGTAATTGCGGATTTCATAAATTTAACTGTTATCTTACAGCCGTTATCGTATTTTTGAACTGTAGTAATATTATTCTTTGCTGCCGAATAATCTGTGCTAAAATTACCCGAAGTATCAGTTTTTGAAATATATGTAACAGCGGCTATCGACTGCATATAATTTTTCCATGTTTCGGTGGAGGCTTTGAAACCTTCGTAAACAGTTTCGTCAACATAAGATTTCCAAAAATCATTACTGTCAGACTTTGATTCAACACATATTCCGTTATCATAAAACATTTTGAAAATTTCATTTTCTGCAACAAGTGTTTTCTGAGTCAAATCATTTATATTTTGGAAATTTCCCAAGAGAGCGCTTTTAGTATTGAATTTTTCAAAATTCACATCAGTTTCATTACAACCCGCAAAACAAAGAACAATCACCGTAACTGTCAACAGTAAACAAAAAAATCTTTTCATTTTAAAGCGCTCCTTTCTTTAATATTAAATAAGCATACTTTCCAGAATTATTTCTTTTATAAAATTAACTATACTTTCTATCAGAGAATATCCTAAAATCGCAACAAACCAAACCAGTACCATTGTCGCCACAGCGGCAATACACACAGCAAAGGTCTTGCCGACAGAATAATCATTAAGTATCATCACAGTTCTTAAAAGCAAACAAACGCTGAGCAGTACCACTCCGTTTACCAGTACAGCAAACAGCAGTTTTTCATTAGTGCAAAGCACTTGTGATAGTAAAGCGGCAAATGGCACAACAAAAATATACGGCACCGTGCAGTAGATATTTGCAATAAGAGTTTCGGTGAAAGTGGCTTCACCTTCAACCTGAGATGTTATCAGATATACAGCCAGTGTCCATGTAAAGCAAGGTAGCAGTAACTTTGCGATTTCGGTTATAACATTAACATTGTAAAGTTCAACATCCTGCAGAGGATAATGAACGGTATAAATGAAGAAGAACCTTACAATTATTGCTATCGCTGCAAAAATAACGGCAGAAATAAGGTTAAGTCTTTGCTTTGCACCTTTCATACTGCTCACAGTCCTTACAGGATGAAAACAGCAGGCAACGCCAAGCCACAAACCGTTTTTCACAGACAGTTTTTCAATACCGTAATATTCAAAATCGTGCAAAACTCTGCCTGATTTTTTCATAAGGGTTTTTATTATAAGTGCTATTAAGATTACAGCAGCAATTATTATGACTACTGTTATTCCAAAATGCTCCTGCATATATTCATAACGGTATTTATTGAATGCTTTAGAATACTCGGCTCTGTAATTGGAATAAGCAAATTCTTCCATAGCCTCACTGTAATTACCAGATTTATATGCAGTCATACCTCTGCCGAAATGCGCAAGCGGATAAAGACTGTCGGTCTTTAAAACCTCATTCCAAAGCGAATCAGAAAGCGTGTAATCTCCGTTATAATAAGCAATAGTTGCAGACTGAACCTTTTTTATAAAATCAGTAGGCTCAAACACCTGAATATTTCCGAAACTCGAATCCAGAACATATAACTTTCCGTCGCTGTCAACCGCAAGGTCGGCAGGGATACCAAACTTGCCTTTTTCAGCACCCAATCCACCGAAAACAGTAAGCAGATTACCGCTTTTATCATACTGATATAGTTTTCCGTTTTCTTTTTCTATAACAGTAACAATACCGTTTTTATCAACCGTAATTCCGCTGAATGTAGGTGTATTTCCGTCAACAGTTTCGCCAAAACGAAAACTTTTGCCGATAATATTTCCTGAAAAGAAATTATAAAAAGCATCTGATATAGGATTTGAATCTCCGTCAATAGTGCCGTATTTGCGGTATGTATTTATACCTACAGAATTCAGCGCTTTAATCTCACCCTCTTTGTTATCAAAACTTGTAGCATAGATTATTCCGTCATCATCAATACAGAAACTTATATAATTCGAAGCAATGCGCTTTGCAATAAATTTTTTCTGTTCATCAGACGCCACCAGACGCAATATCCAGTCAATAATATTGAAACCGACATCTGTCTGACCAATATAGCCCTGAAATTCATTATTTTCATCAATGCTCATAATGGTTTCGCCCATAAGCACATATAATCCTCCGTTTGGAGAAGGCGCAATTTTTGTAGGGGCATATACCGAAACATCTGACAGCATACTGCTTTTCGGAAGTCCGTATTCTTTTATAAGGTTTCCCTCGGAATCCAGATAAACTATTCGTCCGTTTGCTGTATCGGCAACATAAAGACTGCCGCTTGAATTCACAATAACACCCTGTGGAGCATTAAAGTCTTTATCTCCTGCGGATTTAAAAATCTTTATGAGACTACCGTTTTTATCGAGTTTTACGATACGGTTATTTCCGCTGTCCGCAACATAAAGATAGCCGTCATTTCCGACTATTATTGCAGTAGGCTGTTCGAAATAACTGTTACCGTCAGTTACATCTAACTTGTCTATACTGTAAGAATAGGT
>JAFVTZ010000146.1 GCA_017502965.1 Clostridia bacterium | reverse complement strand
TTGCAATTTGAGTGGTACCGCGGATGTTAATTTTCACATTCGTCTCAAAGGAATTTGAGGCGAATGTTTTTTTATTTTTAAAATATAAAATGTTTGAAAAGGAGAAATGCAAAATGAACACAAACAACGCTTTAATTCAACTTTCGGAGATAGCATCGCGAATTAAGGAATTGCGTGACATTATGGGCTGGAATGTGGCTTTAATGGCAGAGAAAACCGATGTTACCGAAGAGCAGTATATTGCTTATGAAAGCGGAAAAATTGATATTCCTTTCACTTTTATACATAAATGCGCTTTGGCTTTTGATGTTGAGATGACCGAACTTCTTGAAGGTCATTCAGCGAAACTTACAAGTTACACAGTAACCCGTAAAGGTCAGGGTCAGGGCACTGCTAAGGAAGACGGTATTGATATTGCAAACTTAGCCCCTAAATTCAAGGATAAACTTGCAGAACCTTACTGGGTAAAATACGAATATTCCGCATCTCAGCAGAATAAGCCCATACATCTTACTACCCATTCGGGTCAGGAGTTTGATTTGGTGCTCAGCGGAAGACTTAAAGTTCAGGTTGGAAATCACACCGAGATACTTGACGAGGGTGACAGTATTTATTACAATTCTTCCACTCCTCACGGTATGATTGCGGTTGACGGAAAAGACTGTGTTTTCTGCGCAGTTGTAATGTCTGGTGAAGATACTGCCGAAACAGTGGTTCGCAAGAGTGTTATGTCGGCAAAGAAATCCGAAAGTCTTATCTGCGAAAAGTTTGTTGAAACCAAGGAAGACGAAAACGGAGTGTTGCAGGATATTAAATTCAAGAATACCGATACATTCAATTTCGGTTTTGACATTGTGGACGGTATTGCTGACAAATATCCCGAAAAACTTGCAATGCTTCATCTTGATGTTAACAAGAACGAACGCCGTTTTACATTCAAGGATATAAAACGCGCTTCAAATCAGGTTGCGAATTACTTTACTTCTCTCGGAATAAAGAGGGGCGATAAAGTAATGCTGGTGCTTAAAAGACATTATCAGTTCTGGTTCTGTATGGTTGCACTTCATAAACTTGGTGCAGTTGCAATTCCTGCTACTAATCAGTTGAAAGAACATGATTTTGAATACCGCTATAATTCGGCAGGGGTAAAAGCAATTGTCTGCACTGCTGACGGTGATACTGCCGAAATAGCCGAGAGTGCCGCTAAAAAATGTCCTCAGGTGGAACATCTTATTATGGTTGGCGGCTGCCGTAACGGCTGGCACGATTTTGATAATGAATACAAACTTTATTCAGGTAAACACGAGCGCCCCGAAAACGCTCCTGCAGGCGATGAAACTGCGCTTATGTTCTTCACATCGGGTACAACAGGCAACCCCAAAATGGCGGCTCACAAACACACCTATGCTTTAGGTCATTTTGTAACTGCCAAATACTGGCACTGCTGTGAGAGGGACGGTCTGCATCTTACAATTTCAGATACAGGCTGGGGCAAATCTCTCTGGGGTAAACTCTACGGTCAGTGGCTGTGTGAGGGAGCGGTATTTGTTTATGACTTCGACCGTTTTGATGAGAATGATATTCTCCCGATGTTTGCAAAATACCAGATAACCACATTCTGTGCTCCGCCTACAATGCTCCGTATGTTGATAAGAGGCGACCTTTCGAAGTTTGATCTTTCTTCTATCCACCATATGACAACTGCAGGCGAGGCTCTTAATCCTGAAGTGTTCAAACAGTTCAAAGCCGCAACAGGACTTGAGATTATGGAAGGCTTCGGTCAAACCGAAACCACCCTTGCTATCGCTAATCTTTACGGAACCACACCGAAAATCGGTGCTATGGGTAAGGCTTCTCCGCAGTTTGATATAGATATAGTTGACCCCGACGGCAATTCTGTTGCAGACGGTGAAGTAGGAGAAATTGTTATACATACCGACAAGGAAATCCCTTGCGGACTTTTCAAGGAGTATTATCTTGACGAGGCTAAAACCAATGATGCCTGGTATGACGGTATGTATCATACAGGTGATACCGCTTGGCGCGATGAGGACGGTTATTTCTGGTATGTCAGCCGTATAGACGATGTAATCAAATCGTCAGGTTACCGCATAGGACCTTTCGAGATAGAGAGCGTTATTATGGAACTGCCCTATGTTGTTGAGTGCGGCGTTTCTGCTGTTCCCGATGAAATCAGAGGTCAGGTTGTAAAGGCAAGCATAGTCCTTACTAAAGGCACAGAACCTACCGAAGAATTAAAGAAGGAAATCCAGAATTATGTTAAAACCCATACCGCTCCTTACAAGTATCCGAGAGTGGTTGTGTTTAAAGACGAACTGCCCAAGACAATAAGCGGCAAAATTCAACGAAATAAACTCTAAAAATTGTTGACAAATTTGAGACCCTGTGATAAAATAGCCAATATATAAGAAAGACTTTGACGAAGAGGGCGCAGAGGATACACCTTCAGAGAAACGGCGGTCGGTGCAAGCCGTTGGTGGAAGATTTGCGTTGTAACTTCCGAGTCGAGGGGAAGAAAGGCTAAGGCTTAGTAGAACCTCTCCGTGATTGCTGCGTAAATGCATAGGAATTGTTGGGTTCCAAGAGTGGCGGATGAAACCGCAATTTGAGTGGTACCGCGGGTATTTGAAGAAATTCATTGCTCGTCTCAAAGTCATAACTTTGGGACGAGCGTTTTTTCGTCCTGACAATATGAACTGGGGGAAATTTAATGCAACAGATTACAGGCCTTGATTTTAAAATCAAGGAAATGGCCGGGCGAATTCGTGAACTTCGCGAAATTGAAAATCTCACAACCGCTGAGATGGCTCTTAAAACTGCTGTCAGCGAAGCGGAATATATTGCCTGTGAAAACGGCGAAAGCGATTTGAACTTTGCTTTTATATACCGTTGCGCATTGGCTTTTAATGTCGATGTTACCGATATTATTGAGGGTTACAGCCCGAAACTTAAATCTTATACAGTAACCCGTGCGGGTGAGGGTCAAAGGATTGAAAAGGCTCACGGAATGACATATTATAATCTTGCCTATGCCTTTAAAAAACGTATTGCAGAGCCTCTTTATGTTGAAAGTGTTTACAGCGAAGAGGCTCAGCACAAGGATATAGAACTCACCACCCACGCAGGTCAGGAATGTGACATTGTAATTTCGGGTCATCTGAAAGTTCAGGTGGGCGAGCATAACGTAGTGCTGGGACCTGGGGACAGTATTTATTACGATTCTTCGACCCCTCACGGTATGATTGCGGTTGAGGGAGAAAACTGCAGATTTTATGCTATAGTTCTCAATCCCACAGGCGAGCCTATTCCCGAACTTACCGATTTGCCTGCAAAGGCTATTGAAACCGCAACAAAAGTTGTTGTTAAAGACACTAAAGAACGGGTTTACCATAAATACATAGATATAGAAGAAAACGAAAAGGGTACACCTTTATCAATTAAATTCAAGAATACCGAAAAATTCAATTTCGGTTTCGATGTAATTGATGCTATAGCCGATAAAACTCCCGAAAAGAGAGCAATGCTTCATATCTCGAAGGACGGTACAGAGCGTACTTTCACTTTCAAGGATATTAAGAAGGCTACTAACCAGTGCGCTAACTATTTCAAATCTTTGGGAATTAAAAAAGGCGATAGGGTAATGCTGGTACTCAAGCGGCACTATCAGTTCTGGTTCTCGATTATTGCGCTTAACAAACTTGGTGCTATTGCAATTCCGGCAACTAACCAACTTGTTGAACACGATTTTGATTACCGCTTTAAATCTGCAGGTGTCAGCACAATTATCTGTACTGCTGACGGTGATACTGCAAATCAGGTAGATATTGCGGCTAAAAATAATCCCACACTTATAAACAAACTGATTGTAAACGGCACAAAAGAGGGCTGGCGCAGTTTTGATGAGGAATACCCCCTTTACAGCACCCACTTCAACCGCACAGAGGATACTGCCTGTGGCGAAGACCTTATGCTTATGTATTTTACATCGGGCACATCAGGTTATCCCAAAATTGCCGCTCATAACTATAAATATCCTCTGGGACATTTCCATACTGCGAAGTACTGGCACTGTGTTGACCCTGACGGTCTTCACTTTACCATTTCCGACACAGGCTGGGCAAAGGCTACATGGGGTAAGATTTACGGTCAGTGGCTTTGCGAGGCAGGCATATTTGTTTATGATTTTGACCGCTTTGATGCGGCTGAAATTCTGCCGATGTTTGCAAAACACAATATAACTACATTCTGTGCTCCGCCTACAATGCTCCGTATGCTTATAAAGCAGGATATTAGTCAGTATGATTTGTCTTCGGTAAAGCATATGACAACTGCGGGCGAGGCGCTTAATCCTGAGGTTTACCGTCAGTTTGAGAAGATTACGGGACTTCAGATTCTCGAAGGCTTCGGTCAGACCGAAAGCACAATGATTATCGGTAATATGACAGGCGCATCCCATAAGATTGGCTCAATGGGCAAACCTGCACCTATCTATGATGTTCATATCGTTGACCCTGACGGTAATGATGTTCCTGTCGGAGAAACGGGCGAAATCGTAATAGATATCGAAAAGGGACGTCCTTGCGGTCTTGCAACCTGCTATTACGGTGACGAGGAAAAAACCGCATCTACCTGGGACGGAAAGTATTATCACACGGGTGATACCGCCTGGATGGATGAGGACGGTTTCTTCTGGTATGTAGGCAGAGTGGACGATGTTATCAAGTCTTCGGGTTACCGCATAGGACCTTTCGAGATAGAAAGTGTTATTATGGAACTTCCCTATGTTCTTGAGTGCGGTGTTTCTGCCGCTCCCGATGAGGTCAGAGGTCAGGTTGTAAAGGCAAGCATTGTGCTTGTTAAAGGAACCGAACCTACCGAAGAATTAAAGAAAGAAATTCAGAAATATGTCAAGGAGAAAACCGCTCCTTATAAATATCCGCGAATTGTTGTTTTCAAGGACAGTCTTCCTAAAACAGTAAGCGGAAAGATACAGCGTAATAAACTATGAGATATAAAAGAATAACCGTTCTTTGCGGGCATTACGGCAGTGGAAAAACAAATGTTGCCGTAAACTTTGCAAAAGACCTTAAAAAAGAAAACGAAAATGTGCTTATTGCGGATTTGGATATAGTAAATCCCTATTTCCGTACTAAGGACAGCGCAGAGGAATTTGAGGCAGAGGGTATAAGACTTATTGCATCTGAATATGCAGGAACAAATGTTGATATACCCGCTCTTCCTCAGCAGATGTACGCTATAACCCACGATAAGAATTTTAAGGCGGTTATAGATGTTGGCGGGGATGATCGAGGTGCTTTGGCGCTTGGCAGACTCAGCGATGAAATAAAGCAGGAAAACGATTACGAAATGCTGCTTGTTATCAATAAGTTCAGACCCTTAACTCCCGATGCTGATTCAACAGCAGAGGTGATGAGGGAAATTGAGTGTGCAGGAAAGATTTCGTTTACAGGAATTGTAAATAACTCAAACCTTGGAACTCTTACCACCGCTCAGGATGTTCTGGATTCCGCCGAATATGCAAACCAGGTTTCCAGCATTACAGGACTTCCGATTTTTTGCACTACAGTTGACATCAGGCTTTATGATGAACTGAAAGATAAAATCCAAAATCTGTTTCCTTTAAAATTACAGAATAAAATAAATTGATACTAAGAAAAGGAGTGCTTTAAATGGCAAAACTGACCTTTAAAACAGACAAGTGCAAGGGCTGCGGACTTTGTGTTGACGCGTGTCCGAAAAAGGTTCTGGCATTAGCAAAAGACAAAATCAACAAAAAGGGACATCACCCTGTAGAAGCAGTAAACGAGGCTGACTGTATAGCCTGCGCTTTCTGTGCTACAATGTGCCCTGACTGTATAATCAAAGTAGAAAGGTAAGGTGTTTAAAGTGGCTGATAAAGTTTTAATGAAAGGTAACGAAGCAATAGCTGAAGCCGCTATAATTGCAGGCTGTCGCCATTATTTCGGATATCCTATAACTCCTCAGACAGAGATTGCTGCTTATATGGCAAAGAGAATGCCTAAAATCGGCGGTTGTTTCTTGCAGGCTGAAAGTGAAATTGCCGCTATAAATATGGTTTACGGTGTTTCGAGTACAGGTCACAGAGTTATGACCTCTTCTTCAAGCCCAGGAATTTCGCTTAAAGGTGAGGGTATTTCATATCTTGCAGGTGCTGACCTTCCTGCTCTTATAGTAAATGTTCAGAGAGGCGGTCCCGGACTTGGCGGTATCCAGCCTTCGCAGTCTGACTATTATCAGGCAACAAAGGGCGGCGCTCACGGCGATTTCCATATGATAGTTTTAGCCCCTGCTTCTGTTCAGGAAATGGCAGACCTCACTGTTAAGGGATTCGAACTTGCCGATAAATACCGAATGACCTCTATGATTCTGGCTGACGGTACAATGGGTCAGATGATGGAGCCGGTATCTCTTGATTATGAAATTGCACCTGCTCCCGAGAAACCCTGGGCTACAACAGGTACAAAAATGGAAAGAGAACACAATCTAGTTAACTCTCTCTTCTTGTCTCCCGAGAAACTTGAAGAAGAAAACTTCAAGCGCTTTGAGAGATATGAGATTATCAAAGAGAATGAAACTATGTATGAAGAATATATGATGGATGATGCTGAAATCTGTATTGCCGCTTTCGGTATTGCCGCCCGTGTTGCTAAAAATGCAATAAACGAGGCAAGAGAGCAGGGTATAAAGGTTGGTCTTATCCGTCCTATAACACTCTGGCCTTTCCCCGATGCTCCTTTCAAAAAGGCGGCAGATAAGGTGAAACAGATTATATCTGTTGAACTTTCAATGGGTCAGATGATAGACGATATCAGACTTGCAAGCGAATGCAAGGTACCTGTAACCCTCTGCAACAGAGTTGGCGGTATGATT
>JAFVTZ010000145.1 GCA_017502965.1 Clostridia bacterium | reverse complement strand
CCTTAAAAGGTCGGTATAGCAGACCGTTTCACCGTCTACAAATGCAAAATTTATTACGCAAACACCCTCATTTGAAAAATAATAGGTTGCAGTAAAATTATTCATACCTATTCTTTCAAGATACCTTTTTGCCTTGGTTATCGCCTGCTCATAGGTAATTACTGTAGGGCCTGCCGCTTTTTCTCTTCTCATAAAAACAGGATATCCCCCGTTTTTGCTGACAGTCACGGTTATCCCTTCCCCTACAAAACGGTATGATGGTATACTCCCTTCCATACTGCCGCCGTTTTTCAAATCCCTTTCTTTGCATTCTGCAACCTTTGCCGCCGCCAAAATAGCAGTATTTTCATTGACAACTTCTGCTTTTGAGGTCATTTCAGGTTCTTTTTCGAGTATGTGGTCAGAATAAGGGCCATCATACACAAGGGTCGGAAAATCGGACAATTCATCTTCAATATTGCTAAGGGATGCTGAAAGGCTTTCGCTGTCAATCTCAGAATCAAGTTTATTTTCAAGTTCGCTTGCCCAATATTCCAGATTGTTATAGGTTATATAGGTCTCATTTACCGCCTCGGATATTTTATTTGCAGTATCGCTCAGTTTATCAAAATTATCAGTGTCTTCTGCAGATATTTCTTGTGAATTTATAAGTTTTTTAGAAACCGCAAGCGCGAAATTTCCGACTTGAGATAAAAACTTATTAAGCACAGTCAGTTCCTCACCTGCGGGCAGTTGGGATAAAGCAGTTTTTGAAGTTTGCGCTTCAGACAAAAGTTTTGCCGCTATACTGCTCATTTGCTCAGGTGTGGTGACAAATCTTGCCTTATTCAGTGTGAGAGTTATATTATTTATTGCCGCATTGAATTCATCAAAACAACTCGAATATCCGTTTTCAAGTTGCAGGCGGTAATCGTTTTTTTCATAGTTTAATTTTAATAGAAATCCCGTTGTTGCTATAACTGCCGCCGAAAGCAGAGAAATCACCTTTACCGCTGTACGTTTTTTCATAAATTTACTCCTTTACCTATTAAAACCTTTAATTTAGTATTAGCGGAAATTTATGGATTATTAAAAAACCACGCAAAGAAAATTCTTTGCGTGGTTTGATTTAAATTGAGCGAAAAAACCTTTTGATAAGTCGGCGGCGTCTTCGTTTCCAATGTTCTTTTTCTCTGCCGTGGGTACGGTGGATTTCAGAATTGATATATCTGAGTTCACGACGAAAATCAGGATATATCAAAACTATTTTCACAGTAACAATCAATAAAATTATAAATAATATAATTAAACCGATGCCTATAATTTCACTCATTGTCATATTATCAGATCCGTTTGAAAACTATTTTATCTCATAACCGCCTACAGGTCTGATGCTAAGTACACAGCAACTGCCCTCTCCGAAGGCGGACTCTATCATTTTTTTATAATCAGCCAACATACTGTCAGGTATATAGCACTGAATTGTACCTGCAAAACCGCCACCGTGAACACGGCAAGCACCTTTTCCGTTTAAAAACTGCTTTGTAAGCGCAATTGCAAGCGAAAGACCCTGCTCATTTACGGCAGAGGTTGAGTAAAGGTTCTGCAGATAATCGTAAGACGACTGACCCGAAGCATTTACATAACTCAAAAATTCCTCAAAATCGCCCTTTTTAAGAGCGGCTTTCTGGGATAATACGCGTTCATTTTCATTAAAGAAATGGAATGCTCTGAGCACTGCGCGGTCACCACATTCAGCCCTCAAAGAAGCAATCTCAGAATAGAATTTTTCAGTATCGGCATCACGCAAGAACTCTACTCCAAGTTTATTGCTGATTTTCTTACATTCAATAGTTATATCAGCATAATCCTGAGTGAGATTTGCGTGGTTTCCGCCTGTATCAACAACACAAAGGGTGTATCCGAATTTTGAAAGGTCGAGAGAAATTTTCTCAACAACAGGGTTTGCGGGGTCATTGAAATCAGCATAAGTAAATCCACCCTGAGCACTTGCCATCTGGTCAAGCAGACCACAGGGTTTGCCGAAATACTCCCTTTCAGCAAACTGACCTATCTTTGCAACAGTAACAGCATCTGCCTTGTTATCGAAAAACATACCGTTTATAATTGTGCCAACCAATACTTCGAAAGCGGCAGAAGACGAAAGTCCCGAACCTTTGAGTACACTTGAAGTGGTATAAGCATTAAATCCACTGAGTTGGCAACCCATTTCTTTAAAACGGCTGCAAACACCCTTTATAAGGGATATAGCATAACCCTTTTCTTCTTCTTTTTTCTCAAGGTCTGCAATATCAACAGTATCCATATTATAGCCCTCAGACTTAATACGGATAACACCGTCATCATTAGGCGCCACAACTGCGATAACATCAAGGTCAACACTGCCTGCAAGTACACAGCCGTGCTGATGGTCGGTATGGTTACCGCCGATTTCTGTTCTTCCGGGTGCGCTGAAAAGACGTACATCCTCAGCCTCTCCGAAAATTTCCTTAAAACTGGAAGTAGCCTTTGAATATCTCTCTGCTGCTTTATCGGCATCACCGTAAAGCATAGCAAAATCTTTATTGTATTTTCCGCTTTCTATAGCGGTTTTCAAATCTTTTATATTCATAATCTTACTCCGAAATGATTGCAAGAGTATCTCTCGCAATAGCAAGTTCTTCATTTGTGGGAATTATATAAATATTTACCTTACTGTTATCGGTAGAAATCTTGATTTCCTCGCCGCGGACCTTGTTCTTTTCCTTGTCCATTTCAGCACCGATGTAAGCAAGATTTTCGCAGACATATTCACGAAGTTCAGCATCGTTTTCACCAATACCGCCTGTAAATGCTATAGCATCAACACCGTTCATAGCGGCAATATAAGAACCAACAAACTTGAGTATCTGATAACGTTGCATATCAATAGCAAGCTGTGCTCTCTCGTTGCCTTTTTCTGCAGCAGCCGCAACATCACGGTTATCGTTAGACACACCCGAAACACCGAGCACGCCTGACTCTTTGTTGCAAATACGGTTAATATCAGCAGGAGAAAGATTTTCCTTCTCAGCGATAAAGGTCAAAGCAGAAGGGTCAAGAGTACCTGTACGGGTACCCATCATAAATCCGTCAAGAGGGGTGAAGCCCATTGAGGTATCAATACATACACCGTCTTTAATAGCGGTGATAGAACAGCCGTTTCCGAGATGGCAGGTGATAATCTTCAAATCCTTTTTATCCTTGCCTTCAATTGCTGCTACACGGTCGCTTACAAACCAGTGAGATGTACCGTGAGCGCCGTATTTGCGAACACCGTACTGCTCGTAATATTTATAAGGAAGAGCAAACATATAAGCCTTGGAAGGCATTGTCTGATGGAAAGAGGTATCAAAAACTGCAACCTGAGGTTTTTCTTCGCCGAAAGTTTTGATGCAAGCCTTGATAGCAAGAACATGAGCAGGGTTATGAAGAGGAGCCAATGCGCCCAGATCGTCAATATCCTGCAAAGCCTTGGGAGTGATAAGGCAAGAGCCCTTGAAAATGCTTCCGCCCTGAACTATTCTGTGACCGATAGCCGAAACCTCATCAAAAGAGTCAATAACTTTAGCATCACTCTTGGTCATTGCATAAACTACAGCCTCAAAAGCCTCGCTGTGGGTAGGCATAGCAGTTTCTGCCGAATATGTACGACCGTCAGCCGCTTTGTGAGAAATAGCACCTGTAACGCCTATTCTTTCGCAAAGTCCTTTACAAAGTACCTGCTCATTTTCCATATCAATGAGTTGGTACTTGAGTGATGAACTACCTGCATTTACAACAAAAATTTTCATAGTTTTTCTCCTCCGTTTTAAAACTTATGTTGATTAAATTTAAAAACTGTGTTAAATTATATTTACTAAATATTTATAATACTGTATATTTAAGATATTTTAAAGTTTTTTTTGAAAAGAAGTGATAATTTGTCAACCTTAGGCATAATTGCTGAGTTCAATCCCCTGCACAAAGGACACGAATATCTACTTAATACTGCAAAAAAACAAGGTAATGTTATATGCGTGATAAGTTCGAACTTCGTTCAGCGGGGTGATACTGCAATAGCAGAAAAGCGGCTTCGTACAAAGTTTGCCCTTGACTGCGGAGCAGATTTAGTTCTCGAACTGCCTGTTCTGTGGTCTATGTCCACAGCGCAGAATTTTGCTCTCGGCGGGGTTTCGGCGCTTCAGTTTGCAGGGTGCGATAAAATAATTTTCGGCAGTGAATGCGGAGAAATTGAAAAACTTTCTAAAACTGCGGATATCCTTTTATCCCCTCAGTTTTCAGAAAAACTTTCTGAACTTTTAAAGTCGGGCACCACCTTTGCCGCTGCCCGCGAAAAAGCCGCTGTTTTTTGCGGAGCAGAAAATATTTTATCGGGCGCTAACAACAACCTTGGAATAGAATATATAACCGCAGCCAAAAAACTCGGAGCGAATATCGAATTTGAAACCGTAAAACGCATCGGTGCTCCTCACGACAGTGATAAGGAAGCAGAATTTGTTTCAGCATCTCTTTTGCGGCAGAAACTGCTGTCAGGCGAATTTGATTTCTGCAAAAAATATATACCCGAAAAGGTTTACAAAAACCTCAACCAGGAAAACCTTTCAGATATAGGCAATCTTGAAAATGCAATTCTTGCAACCCTCAGAACAAGAAGTATTGAAGAATTATCCAGACTCCCAGATATCAGCGAAGGGGTAGAAAATAAACTTTTTTCTGCAATAAGACTTGCAAGCAGCCTTGATGAGTTATATAATACAGTTAAGGTAAAGCGGTATACCCTCGCCCGAATACGCCGTCTTGTGCTTTCGGCTTTTATAGGGGCAGATAATTCACTCTTTATGAAACCGCTTCCCTATCTTCGGGTACTCGGTTTTAATGAAAACGGACAAACCCTTTTAAAAAGCATTTCAAAGACCTGTCCTGTGCCTGTAATCACAAAAGTATCCCAGATTTCAGGTCTTGATGCCAACATTCAAAAGATTTTTGAAACCGAATGTAAAGCCACCGACCTATACAGTCTTTCTCTTAAAAAACCGCAACCCTGCGGATTGGAATACACAGCAAAAATCATTAAAACGGAGTGAAAACAATGGTAAATGTAAAAGAAATTGAAAATTTTAAAGAATACGGAAGATGTGTCAGTATATCAAACGGCATTGTTGAAGCATTGGTTACTGTGGATTTAGGTCCGCGTATAATCAGTTTCGGATATATCGGCTCGCAGAATTTTATGAGCAGCGACCGCTATGACTATGCACCTATGACTGATGATACTTTCACAGAATTCTGGGGCGAAAACAGAGCCTGGGAAAACTTCGGCGGTCACAGAATCTGGCTTTCTCCCGAAAGTTATCCCGAAACCTATTTGCCTGACGACAGAAAAGTAGATTACGAAATAACCGAAAACGGTGCAAAATTCATACCTCTGCCTGATACACAGGTTGGCGCTCAGAAAACACTCGAAATAGAAATGTCACCCGACAGTGCTGAAATCAATGTTAAAATGAATGTTAAAAACATTTCATCTGCTGACAAAGAATTTGCTGTATGGGCACTTTCTGTCTGCGCTAAGGGCGGTACACTTATTATCCCGATGAACACTAACGACACAGGTCTTCTTCCTAACAGAAAGATATCCGTCTGGCCTTACACAGATATGAGTAGTGACAGACTTTATTGGGGTAAGAAATACATTACTATAAAGCAGGATGTAAATGCAACCGAGCCTATAAAAATCGGTCTTGACTTAAACTGCGGTACTGCTTACTATGTCCTCGGCGATGAAATTCTCTATAAGAACTACAAAACAAACCATCCCGACGGTGTTTATCCTGACGGCGGTTGCTCATTTGAAACCTATACAAACGATGTAATGCTCGAATTTGAAACTTTGAGCGAACTTAAAAATGTAGCCCCCGGAGAATCCATTGAGCACTGCGAAAAATGGACTCTTTGCAAAAAGCCCTGCGATGTAGATTTCAAAAACGACGCATCTGTTGAAAATCTTATCTCAAAAATTTAAAATTTTAAAGCGGTCGGTTGCGAGACTTCTCATAAGGAAGTCTCGCAGTTTTATTCGCCTTGCGGCGAGTTCTATTGCTTCGCAGTGATATTCGGCTTATGCCGAGTGGTATTTGCTTCGCAAGTTTTGTAGGCGAATAAAATAACACTGAAACCGTAAGGTTTCAATATCACTTTTG
>JAFVTZ010000144.1 GCA_017502965.1 Clostridia bacterium | reverse complement strand
ATGTATATGTAACAACGGTTGACGGTACTTACGGCACAAAAGGTTTTGTTACAGATGTTATGAAAAATCTCGATTACGATTATTTCTACACCTGCGGTCCGATGCCAATGTTCAAAGCAATAGAAAGCATTGCGAAAACAAGCGGTCAGTACAGTTTTGAAGAAAGAATGGGTTGCGGATTCGGTGCTTGTATGGGATGCACCTGCAAAACCAAATACGGCAACAAGCGAATCTGCAAAGACGGCCCTGTGCTTGAAAGAGAGGAAATAGTATGGTAAACACTAAGGTTACTTTATCGGGAATCGAACTCGATAATCCTATTATCCCCGCAAGCGGTACTTTCGGTTTCGGTTATGAATTTGCTCATCTTTACGATATAAATATGCTCGGAACTTTCTCTTTCAAAGGCACCACCAAGGACGCCCGTTTCGGAAACCCTACTCCCCGAATTGCAGAAACGCCCTGCGGTATGCTCAACTCTGTTGGACTGCAGAATCCCGGTGTTGAAAAGGTGATTTCTGAGGAGCTGCCAAAGTTAAAACAGGTTTTCAAGAAGAAGGTTATGGCAAATGTCAGCGGATTTGCAGTTGAGGATTATGCCTACACCTGCGAAAAGTTAGACAGTGAAGACCAGATTGGCTGGTTTGAAGTCAATATTTCCTGCCCGAATGTTCACGGCGGCGGTCTTGCTTTCGGCACAAGCGCTAAAAATGCCGAGGCGGTTACAAAAGCGGTTAAAAAGGTGACAAACAAACCCGTTTATATTAAGTTATCACCTAATGTTACCGATATTACCGAGATTGCAAAGGCTTGTGAAGCCGCAGGAGCAGACGGTGTAAGTCTTATAAACACCCTGCTCGGAATGAGAATAGATCTGAAAACCAAAAAGCCGATTCTTGCCAACAAAATGGGTGGATTTTCAGGTCCTGCAATAAAACCTGTGGCACTCAGAATGATATATCAGGTTTATGATGCAGTTAAAATTCCCATTATCGGTATGGGCGGAGTTTCTACCGCGGAAGATGTAATAGAAATGATGCTTGCAGGCGCTACCGCAGTTCAGGTAGGAGCGGCAAACTTAGTTGAGCCGTTTGCATGCAAAAACATAATCGAAGATTTACCCCGTGTTATGGAAAAATACAAAATCAATAATTTATCAGATATTATAGGAGGAGCACACAATGGGTAAGGATGTAATTATCGCTTGCGATTTTGCGAGCAAAGAACAGGTTATGAATTTTCTTGATAAATTCACAGGTAAAAAACCTTTCGTTAAAATCGGTATGGAACTTTTCTATGCAGAGGGTCCCGAAATTGTAAAAGAAATCAAAGCAAGAGGTCACAAGATTTTCCTCGACCTCAAACTTCACGATATTCCGAATACAGTTAAAAAGTCCATGGCTGTTTTATCCCGCCTTGATGTTGATATGACTAATCTTCACGCAGCAGGCACTATCTCTATGATGGAGGCCGCAATAGAGGGACTTACCCGTCCTGACGGCACAAGACCTTTGCTTATCGCTGTTACACAGTTAACTTCTACAGACCAAGAGCGTATGGAAAACGATTTACTTATAAAAGAGCCTATTGACAAGGTTGTTATGCACTATGCTTCCAATGCCGCAAAAGCAGGACTTGACGGTGTTGTTTGCTCACCTTTAGAAGCAGGAAAAGTACACGAAACCTGCGGCGCAAACTTCCTGACAGTTACCCCCGGTGTCCGCTTTGCAGACGGTGATATCGGCGACCAGAAACGTGTTATGACCCCTGCCGAGGCAAAGAAAATCGGTAGTGATTATATCGTTGTCGGCAGACCTATCACTGCAGCAGAAGACCCCGTTGCAGCGTATGAAAGATGCTGTGCTGAATTTATAGGATAAATTCTTCAAAATTAATAATTAATAATGAAAAATGAATAATTTCGGTGTATCGCTTTGCGATACAATATAGCTCATCGTGCAAAGCACGATACAATAATTATTCACTATTCATTATTCATCATTCATTATTTCGACAAAGGAGAAACAATATGGAAAGTTATAAAAGAGAATTTATACAGTTTTTAGAGGGCGCAGGAGTGCTTAAATTTGGCGATTTCACCGCTAAATCAGGCAGAAAAATCCCCTATTTCATAAATGCAGGCGATATTAAGACAGGTGAGCAGATTTGCAAACTCGGTGAGTTTTATGCCAAGGCTTATTTTGAAAAAGTAGGCAACAAAAAGACCGTGCTTTACGGACCTGCTTATAAAGGTATCCCGATTGCAGTATCAGTAGCCGTTGCCCTTGCTAAAAACGGACTTGATGTTCCTTTCTTCTTTAACAGAAAAGAGGAAAAAGACCACGGCGAAGGCGGCGTATTTGTAGGTTACAAACCCACAGAGGGCGAAGAAATCGTTATCGTTGAGGATGTTATCACCGCAGGTACCGCTATAAGAGAAAGTATGGAAATCCTGTCGAATCTTAAAGGCACAAAGGTTGCTGCAACTTTCGTTATGGTTGACAGAAAAGAAAAAGGCAAGACCGAGAAAAGCGCTATGGCAGAAGTTGGCGAAGAATTCGGTTTCCCTGTATATTCTGTTGTTGATGTATATGATATTATCGAATATCTCGAAGAAGACGAGAAAAACAGAGAAAATGTTGAGCGCATAAAGAAATATCTTGAAATCAACGGAGCAAAGAATTAATTTTGTGCTACAAAATTAATTCAGTGAAAAAGTAAGAGTGAAGAATGAAAAGGATTTTATTATGAGAAGTTTAATTGATATATTAGAACTTTCTACTGAAGAACTTGATTCTCTTTTGGCTACTGCCGATGATATTATTGCAAACCCGCAGAAATATGCCCACAAGTGTGACGGCAAGAAACTTGCCACCCTCTTTTTCGAGCCTTCAACCAGAACAAGGCTTAGTTTTGAGGCGGCTATGTATGAACTGGGCGGAAATGTTTTGGGATTTTCCGAGGCGCAGAGTTCTTCTGCCGCTAAAGGAGAGAGTGTTGCAGATACGGCAAAAACCGTCAGTTGTTATGCCGATATAATAGCAATGCGCCATCCAAAAGAGGGAGCGCCTTTAGTTGCCTCTATGAATGCTTCCATTCCTGTTATCAATGCAGGTGACGGCGGCCACAATCACCCGACACAAACTCTTGCAGACCTGCTCACTATCCACAGAGAAAAGGGACATTTTGATAACCTTACTGTAGGTCTTTGCGGAGATTTGAAATTCGGCAGAACGGTTCACTCTTTAATTTCTGCACTTCGCCGTTATAATAATGTTAAATTTGTTTTCATTTCTCCGAATGAACTTAAAATTCCGAGTTATGTTAAAGAATCGCTTAAAAAAGAGGGTATAAAATATACCGAGACCACCGATTTAGAGGCGGTTATGCCCGAACTTGACATTCTCTATATGACCCGTGTTCAGAGAGAGCGTTTCTTTAACGAGGAAGATTATTTAAGACTGAAAGACAGTTATATTTTAACCCCCGAAAAGTTAACAAATGCCAAAGCCGACCTTTCTATTCTCCACCCTCTGCCGAGAGTCAACGAAATCAGCGTTGCTATTGACAATGACCCCCGCGCTTGCTATTTCAAGCAGGTGCTTTACGGCAAGTTTATGAGAATGGCGCTTATCCTTATGCTTCTGGAGGTAGAATGAAATGACAGTTGACGAGATTAAAAACGGTATTGTTCTTGACCATATCACCGCAGGCAAGGGAATGAAGATTTATAATCTTTTAGGGCTTGATAACCTTGAGTGTTCTATTGCGCTCATCAAAAACGCACCCAGCCGCAAAATGGGAAAGAAAGATATAATTAAAATTGATGCCGACATAGAACTCGACACCGAGATTATCGGTTATATTGACCCTGATATCACAGTAAATATAATCAAAAACGGCAAAAATGTTGAGAAAAAGACCATTGAATTGCCCCAGAAACTCACCAATGTTCTCAAATGCAAAAATCCGCGCTGTATTTCGGCTACAGAGCAGGAACTGCCTCACATTTTCACCCTTGCGGACAAAGAAAAGCGAATTTACCGCTGTCTTTACTGCGAAACCAAAGCATAAAATGTAGGGCGGTCAGCCCTCTGACCGCCGTTAAATGGCAGCATAAAAGGCGGCTAAATCAAAAAAATAAAAAATTTTAAAAAAAGTGTTGACAAATCGGTTTTAATATGGTATTATACCAAAGTCGCCTGAGGGCGACAACAAGTTGGTGTTGATTGCGGTGAGGGTCCACCCGTTCCCATACCGAACACGGAAGTTAAGCTCACTTGCGCTGAAGATACTTGGCGGGAAGCTGCCCGGGAAAATAAGTAGATGCCAACACAAAAGAGACATAACCTCAGGTTATGTCTCTTTTTTATTTTTAATTTAGCCGCTTTTTCTTTTTCAGGCGGCATAAGTGCTGCCAATGTTGTCAGCACCCAGGTAAACCGTTGCGTAGAGGGAGGCAAAACCAAAAATATGAAAACTATTGCCGCTATTGCTACTCCTGCAGGCGAGGGAGCATTAGGCGTTATAAGAATTTCGGGCGAAAATGCCATAAGTATTGCAGATAACGTGTTTTTTGCTTTTTCGGGCAAAAAACTCTGTGATTTAAAAGGATATACTGCCGCATACGGTGAAATTAAAGACGGGGACTTGCGCCTTGACGATGCAGTAGCCTTGGTTTTCCGTGCTCCGCACAGTTTTACAGGCGAAAACACAGTTGAACTCTCAGTTCACGGCGGAAGCCTTATGTTAAGGCAGGTGTTACGGCTCATTTTATCTAAAGGAGCGGTTTTAGCCGAGGCCGGCGAGTTCACAAAACGCGCCTTTTTAAACGGAAAGACCGACCTTACAAAAGCCGAAAGCATTATGGGACTTATCTCTGCCGCAAATGATGCGCAGTTGAGACTTTCGAGGGAGGCGCACAACGGCAGAACAGGCAAGAAAATTGCCGAAATCGAAAGCAGTTTAACCGCTCTTAATGCCTCTGTTTCAGTTTATTCCGACTATCCCGACGAGGATATAGAAGATTTGAGCATTGAAAACTTTTCAGTTTCCCTTTCATCTGCAAAAAAAGCACTTGAAGAAATGCTACGCGACTATGATGCAGGCAAAATTCTCCGCGAGGGAATTGCAACCGCCATTGTAGGAAAACCGAATGTCGGAAAATCCACACTTATGAATATGCTGAGCGGCACTCAGCGGTCAATAGTTACCGAAATCGCAGGCACTACAAGAGATATAATAGAGGAAAGCGTTACTGTTGGCGATATTATGCTCCGCCTTGCCGATACAGCAGGTATTCACGAAACCGACGATACGGTTGAAAGCATAGGAGTTGAGAAAGCAAAGGAAAAAATATTAGCATCTCAACTGATTTTAGCGGTTTTCGATGCCTCGAAGCCGCTTGATAATGACGATTTATCACTACTAAAAATTATAAATCCCGAAAACAGCATAATCATTATAAACAAAACCGATATTGAAAGCAGTATTGACCCTGCTTTGTTTAAGGGTTTTGAAACTGTCCGCACAAGCGCCAAAAACGGCGACGGATATGCAGCACTTGAAACTGCAATTGCAAAAATTTCGGGTACGGCAAACCTTAGACCCGAAGCGGCTGTACTTATGAACGAGCGCCAGCGCGACTGCGCAAAAAGAGCTCTTGACGGAGTAGAAGAAGCACTTAATGCACTTAATCTCGGTTGCACAGTAGATGCGGTGGGAGTTTGCATTGACGATGCCCTTGCGGCACTTTTAGAACTCACGGGAAAACGCGTTACAAACGAAGTGACCGACGAAATTTTCAGAAGATTCTGTGTTGGAAAATAAAAACATCCTTGTGCAAAAGCACAAGGATGTTTTCTTATTCAAAGGTTACATCGCAACCGATAAATTTCTGAATTTCGGTAAGTCCTGCGGCGACTATTTCCTTTGTTCGCTCGTAGGATTTTGCCGCTCTCGCAGCCGTGGCAGAATCAAAAGCATATTTTGTACTGCCCCAATCGGCAGATTCCATGGGATAAATGGTATAAAGATAACCGTTTCCGCCTTTATACTTATTAACCCAAGTGGGTACTATATCAACATCAGTAAGGGTTACTTCATCACCGTATTTACGCAACGTGTAAGTAAAGAGGGTGCCGTCCTCAGTGTGACCTGTGGTGCAGGTAGTGACCATAATCTCTTTTCTTTGGTTAGAGACTGCATTTCCGCTTGAATAAAGGCAAACTGTTGTGTGTTCGCCACCCTCGGCACGGATAAGTTCTATAGGCTGAACAACGTGCGGATGACTGCCGATTATCATATCAACCCCAAGATTTGAAAGTTTCTGCGCTATTGATTTTTGCCAGGTATTGGGGCTTGTTTTATACTCATTTCCCCAGTGCAGATAGAATACAATAAACTCTGCGCCGTTTTGTTTCATATCAGCGATAACTGCCTCGGCATCGGCATAAAAAGCATCTATTTTATTGTAATCAAAAGATGCAACGAGGTCGGTTGCTTCCTCTGCAAGCAAAGTTCCGTTCAGATATTTTCTGCCCTCTTTTTTACCTGCGGTTTCATAAGTGTAATTCGCCATACCGATTTTAATACCGTTAACATCTTTTACGGTGTAAATCTGTTCGGTGTTTGTTTCTCTTGTGCCTATGAACTCAAATCCCCGTTCTTTAAGCACCTGAACGGTTCTTTTTATGCCGTTAAGTCCCGTATCGTTACTGTGGTTATTAGAAGTGAGCAAAAAGTTTATTCCCGATGCTTTTATTGCATCGGCAAGGCTGTCAGGAGTGTTGAAAGATGAAGGACTTCCGCTGTATTTTCTGTCGCCGCCTGCAAAAGTGGTTTCAAGATTTCCTACCGCAAGGTCGGCTTTTTTATAATAAGCAGACGCTTCTTTGAAAAATGCGCTGAAATCGTAATTCTTTGTTTCATTTACATAAGCCCCGTTAAGTTGAGCACTGTGGACCATTATATCGCCGGTACTCAGCACCGTGGCAAACTGCTCTTTTATAACAACCTCTTCTTTTGAAGATGTATTGCCGTCTCCCTTTTCGGAAGACGGTTTTTTATCTCCCGCAGAGGTTATGCTGTGAATAATAAAAACCGAAAGACTTATTACCGCAACCAGCACAAGTGCTGTGCAGGACAGAAATATTCTGCGGCGGATTATTGCTTTTCTTCTTCTTGAAATTTTTTTAGACATCTTTTTCTCTCCTTAAATTACAAGACAAAATACAATGGGTAAGAATATTGCAGGCAGATAGTTCATAACCTTTATTTTGGTGGCACCCAAGAGATTGAGTCCCAATGCTATTATCAGCGCAGAGCCTATTACTGACATATGTGATACTGTCGCCGAATCAAGAACGGGGGCTACAAAACTTGCAAGCAAGGTAAGACCGCCCTCAATTATAAGCACAGAAAAGCAAGAAAGCATTACCCCGAAACCAAGACTTGACGACAACGCCGCCGCGGCAACACAGTCTATTACAGATTTTGAATAAAGGGTGGAATTATCGGCGTTTATTCCGCTGTCAATAGAGCCGACAACCGTCATAGCACCCACACAGAAAAGCATTGTAGCCGTAACAAATCCCTCTGCGATTTTTGCATCTTCCTTGCAAATCGCTTTTTCAACCTTTTCTCCGAGTCGGTTTACAAGGCGGTCGATATCCAGAAGTTCGCCCACAACCGAGCCCAGCGCAAACGAAAGAATTACGACTATTATGTTTATGTTCTGTTCGAAAAGACCAGTTATTCCGATATAAATCACACAAAGCGCCATACCCCACATCAGTGTGTTTTTAACCTTTTCGGGAATTCCTTTTTTAAACAGCAGACCTATTGCACTGCCGAGTATAACTATAAAAAAGTTTACCACTGCACCACTCATAAACACCCTGCCGACAGCAGTATCGCCTATTGCATTTAAAACTTCCATTTATATTTTGACCTCTTAACACATTAAATAGTTATTTAACATTTATACTATAGTACAAACAAAACCAAAAATCAAATAATAATTTTTATTTGCAGACAAAGTTCACGCATTTTTGCAACCTTTTTATCATATAATGATTATAGAATGTCGAAACGCAGAAGCGTTCCGACAAGCCGATATAATCGGCTTTGCATAATTGAATTTTTGAAATTCAATTATGCGCTACATTCATTGCAATGGGTATAGACAAATTTTCATAGAAAATTTGTTGCCAAATCAAAGATTTGGTGTCGAAATAGTGTGGTTTTCACTATTTCGACATACTATAACCATTATAATTCTTTGTGGAGAAAAACTCCCAAAATCAAAGAACGGCGGTTTTCCGCGAAAAGAAAGGTGATACTAATATGAACGGCTTTTATCCCGAAGGATGTAAAAGCAACTGCGAAAAAGCGGGATTTTCCCTGCAGACACTTGTTGAGGCAAAAGCGCAAGGGTGTGTACTGGAAGCACCTGTTTTAATGTGCGATGCTTCCCACAACCTGATTGTAGACCTTGGCTGTATGAAAGGCATTATCCCGAGAAGCGAGGGGGCAATCGGCATTGATGACGGGTCTACCCGTGATATTGCGCTTATTTCAAGAGTTGGAAAAACGGTTTGTTTTACTGTCAGCGAAATTCTTACCCAGAACCCTAAACCGCATGCTCTGCTTTCCCGCAAAAATGCGCAGGAACTCTGCCTCAGACACATAAAAACCGAATGTCACAGCGGAGATATTGTTGATGCTAAAATAACCCACCTGGAATCTTTCGGAGCATTTTGCGATATAGGTTGCGGAAACATAGCGCTACTGCCCATTGATGCGATATCGGTCTCCAGAATTTCTCACCCGAAAGACAGATTTTACGTTGGAGAAAATATCCGTGCAGTTATAAAGAACATAGCCGCAGACGGCAAAATTACTCTTTCCCACAAAGAACTGCTCGGCACTTGGGAAGAAAACGCCGAACTTTTCTCAGCCGGGCAAACGGTTACGGGGGTTGTGAGAAGTGTTGAGGATTACGGCATTTTTGTTGAAATCACACCTAATCTTGCAGGGCTTGCCGAGCCAAGGCCGGGAGTTAAAGCAGGTCAGCAAACCAGTGTTTATATTAAAAGTATTATAAAAGAAAAAATGAAAATAAAACTCATAATTATTGACTGTTTTGAAAACGGCTACTGCCCCGAAATTAAATATTTTTATACGGGCGACAGCATATCCGAATGGGATTACTCACCTACCACCTGCCAGAAACAGATTTTTACGAAATTCTGCGGATAAGAATTATTATTTAGCGGCGTGTCGCCAAATAATAAAATAATAAATAAGAAATAATAAAGAATAAAAAAAGTGTTTCGCCTTGCGAAACAAATTATATAATGTTTTGGCAACGCCAAAACACCATATTTATTATTTATTCTTTTTTCTTTATTCTTTAATTTGTTTATTGAGATAAACAATAATTCAAATGTCTGATTAAAGTATAAAAAACGACAGAAACTTTAAGTTTCTGTCGTTTTTGTTTTTATTCTTCGGGCATATCCCAGTTATGCCATACTGCCTGAACATCATCATTATCTTCAAGCATATCTATTAGTTTTTCCATTTTGGTTATTGCTTCTTCGTCATCGAGAGCGGTCATTGTCTGAGGAATGTAGGCT
>JAFVTZ010000143.1 GCA_017502965.1 Clostridia bacterium | reverse complement strand
GGGCACTATTAAAACCGACTGTTTTGAAGCAACAGCCAGATTTTTAATTTTATTCAAAACAGTATAGGTTTTACCCGAAGAAGGTTTACCGAAAATAAACTGCAACAATATTTTCACACTCCGTAATTTTTTACTTTTCTATTTTACCATATCCAAAACCATTTTGCGACTATTATTTATATAAAAATTATATTAAGTATCAGAAGACCGCAAACACCCGGAATTCCAAACACACCTGAAGCCATAACCGAAAACTCATTTACAGGTATATAGATACCGCTGTATTTCGATGTGAGATTTATAATAATCACCGTTCCAATTCCTGAAAGTGCGCCCAAAAACAAAGTTTTAAAAAACTTTTTACTCTTAATTGCAAAAACCATTATCATAAGAACACTTATGCTGAATACTATTATAAACCCATATTTCAAAAAATCCAAATAAATCACCCCATATTCAAGGATATGAAATAATTTGCCATTCGATTACAAATAAAAAACCTGCAAAGCCGAAACTTTACAGGTTTTGTGTATTTATTCATCAGTTTCTTCTGTTTCAGCTTCCTCATCGGTGTTCGAAGAAGAATTTACTATGAGAGAAAAACTGTCAAAATCATCATCGTCATCATAATCGCCATCAATATCTGCTTTACTGCGTGCAAATTTCAAAATAAGCAAAACGATAAGTGCTATAGCGCCTGCGGCTATAAGAGCAAGACAGATTACCACTGCTCTTGCATTAGTGGAAAGAGAAGCAAAACGCGAAAGGAAAGTGTCCTTATCTGCTACATCCTTTACAGGTGTATCCGAAATCTGAACCAAATTGAACTCAGGATATCTCTGCATAACATTTTCGCGGTTATCATAGCGATACATACCAAATCTACCGTCAGCATAGCAGTAGATATAATAGAAATCCGAAAGTGAACTGTTGTTACTTGCATAACAGTCTACACTGAAACCGTTAATTGTAGCACTCGTTTTATAGTAATTCTCGCCAACAGTCAAATCTTCAGGAATTTCAGCGAAGATATAGGTATTCTCAATCTGACTGAGATACTGAAGTTTTGTAAATGTATCGGTTGCTTTTTCATAAGTGTAAGGTGCAGGCTCACCGCCCTGTGCAGATGTGAGATAATATATTGTATAATTCTTATCTGCATCTACTGCAACATCAATCTCAACACCATTAAACTCGATTTTCTGAGCGGTAAATCCGTTGAAAAGTTTAATTTCTGCGATATCCTCAATAACAGTGAAATCCGCGCCGTCAATATTGGTTGCAAGAGGGTCTTTTTCGGAAGTTTCAGGGTCTTCTGAGGTTACATCCTCACTCGAATTTTCCTCACTGCTTGTATCATTTTCGCTTGAGTTTTCCTCAACCTTTTCTTTGCGGGTTATTTTGATTGTGTATACTTTCTGTGTGCCGTCAGGCGCGGTGACAGTAACAGTTCTGGTATTAACTCCTATTTCAAGAGCTTTATTATTGTCAGGCACATCAACCTTAGCATCCTTATCAGCAGCGGTAGCATAAATCTTGCACTGAGTAACATCGTTGTTTACAGTTACAGTATAAGACTTGCGGCTTGCCGAAAAAGCAGGAGAAAGTTTTCCTGTGCTTACAGATAAAGACTTCAGATTTGCATTTGCTGAAAGAGCTACATCCTTAACAGTAACTTTTGCAGATGCGCCGTTAATTACTACCGGTTCAGCTCCGTTTGCACCTAATTTTTCAGCCCTGCAATCTATAACCGAAATTGCAGAAGAACCGGCTTTAAGAGCTGTAAATTTATAAGAATAGGAAACCCTTTTCTCGCCTGTAGGTGATTCAATTACTTTTAAAGAACCTGCGCCGCCTTCAGCGTTTCCCGAATCATACTGCAAAACACTGCTGTCATAATTGATGCTGTATCCAAGACCGTACATTTCAAAATCCGAATTTACAGTTACAGTAACAGTTAAAGATTCTCCAACGGTCAAACTGCTTTTGCTGAAAGCCAGCACTGTTCCTGCCGCAGAAACTGAAAATGTTAAAACAGATAAAATAATAGCAATGCAAAGCAAACTGCAAAATGCTGTTTTAAATATTCTTTTCATATTATTCTCCCCTTTAAGAAATAGTAAATTTACCAAGCAGATGCAGACGGATATTAGCAAGGTCGCTGAGAGTTATCTGCCCGTCACTGTTGGTATCCGCACCTGTTGCCCTGTCACCTGTAAGAGAAAACTTACCAAGCAAATGCAGACGGATATTGGCAAGGTCGCTGAGAGTTATCTGCCCGTCACCGTTAGTGTCTCCCCTGCGGACCTCATTTACAGGCTCATCACCTGTATCCACAGTTAAAACACAATTAACAGCCGCATCAACATTTACGGTGTAGGTTGTTGTATACCCCGTTTCTGCCTTGACTTTAAGTTCAACCTTATTTTCGCCTTTTTTCAGATTAAATGTTTTAGCTCCCGAATAGGTTGCCCCGTCAACAGGTTTAACATAAACAGTTGTGTTACCTGCCACAGCAAGGTCGTATTCATAGGTATACATTGTAAATGTCGGAGTCAGTCCCGAAACTGAAATTGAAGAAAAATAATAGTTGTTTTTCTTTGAGCTGGATTCAGGTTTCGGCGAAACCGATGTGGGCATATCAGTAAATACCGGAATTTTAAATGTCAGAGCATAAGAGCTTTCGGACTGATATATTTTCGCCACACCAACGCCTTTTGAACGCGCATCATGAACTGCCTGCGCATACTGATGCCAGATTTTATTGGGATTTTTAACATTGAAATCCTGATAATAATAGGTATCCTGACCTGCTGAAATATATCCGTTCGAAAGGGTCTTTGCTCCCCCGATTATCGCAGCAGAGCGGGAATTCCAACCGTTAGCCTTAGCATAAGCCAGACCGTTTGTAATAACCGCAGTCTGTGTAGCACCCGATGCTTTGAAATTGAAGAAATTATAATAACCTTCATATCCTGGGTAAGTTCCCGAAATCAAAGAACTAGTACCCGAAACTCCAATTTCCTGACGGATTTTCGAAGCAATGATATAAGGGCTTATCCCTGACTGACGGGCAGCCTCCATAATGACCTTTGAATATGAGCCGCCGTATGTGGTATCATCAGGGTCATTATAGTTGGTTTCCATAAAAGTACCTGCAACTATTTTCTTAACCCCTTCCTCTGTCTGAACGGCAGGGTCGAAACTCTGTTGCAAGAACATATAAATTTCAGAAGAATTGAGGAAATTCCGCGGGTCCATATAATATGCAATAACTTCTCGTGAAGCCCCTGTCCAACCGGCATTTGTAACCGTCCACTTGCCGGAAGACCATGTGTATGAGCCCTGACCCATAGATCGCCATGACACTGCATGGGATGTGAAACTTACTTGTTTATTCATATCTACTGTCTGCAATGCTACTGCATCACTAAAAGAAAGAGAAATAGGGTCAGGAATGAACACCCAGTTAGGATAAGCGGCACTAAGCTGTATCAAAGCATCGCGGTAGCTTTCAGGGAAAGCATTTATCTGAGCCGAAACATCTGCATCGGGGTCATAAGTCACTATTCTGATATATTTTTCATCATACCTCACATAGCCCGTTATCTGTTTACCACCTGAGGTATATGTAATTTTATACCATATATAATCGCCCTCGTTTGCCGAGCCTAAAACCGTTGCAGTTATGTTTGAAACAGTATCAATAGCATTATGAGAAAGTGACGGTCCCTCTATTACATTTACGTTTGTGCCTGTTATATAAGCAGTGGTTATAGTTGCCGCAGAAACTCTGTTAAAAAAATTACTGTCAGCCACTGAAAAAACCAAAGCCAGAACTATAATTAAAGAAAGCAGTTTTCTAAAAACTTTCACATAAGCACCCTTTCTTTTATTTAATCATATAACATATTTATTATAATTATTCCTCTGCGTTATGTCAACTCAAATTCGACAAATTCACAGACAATTCATCCGATTTAATATTTTCTGAAAAACTTGTTAAAAAAATATTCATTTTTATGTGAAAAACAGGTAATATAATGCTTTTCGGAAGGGTGTGAACAGATGCAGTATATCTTTAAACGGTACGAAAAAAAGTATCTAATAGACTATGCAAGATACACCGAATTTTTAAGAAGAATATCTGATAAAGCAGTTGAAGACAAGTACGGTGAAAGCGATGTCTGCAACATTTATTTTGACACACCTGATTTCAGAGTCATAAGGGCTTCCATTGCAAAACCTGTATATAAAGAAAAACTGCGCCTTCGGTGTTACGGAGTACCCGATAACAAAAGTCCTGCTTTTCTCGAACTTAAAAAGAAATATAAAGGTGTAGTTTACAAACGTCGGATTTTAAGTGCTTACAATGAAGGATATGAATATCTTACAGGCTTTAATGACAAAATTGAACCTTCGCAGATAAAAAGTGAGATAGAATATTTCCGCAAGATAAACCAAAACCTTGCGCCATCAATGAATATATTTTATAAACGGCGGGCTTTTTACGGAAAAGATGACAAAAATCTGCGCTTTACATTTGATACCGACCTATTATACCGAAACTGCGACCTGAATCTTAAAAACGGTATCTACGGGGACAGAATAATCCCCGAAGGGTTATACATAATGGAAATCAAAACCGCAGGTGCTATACCCTTGTGGGTCTGCGAAATACTGACAGATATGCAGATTTACCCCACTTCTTTTTCAAAATACGGTATGGCGTATCTTAAAACTATTGGCAAAACAAAATAATTTTGAGGAGACAAAAATATATGGAAAAACTTTTTACACCAATTATAGATTCAGAACTTACAGCCGTTACTTTTATAATTTGCAGTCTGTTTTCACTGTTTTTGGGATTTTTGCTGGCATTATCCCAACTTTACAAGGGAAAATCCACTAAAAGTTTCAGTATAACTGTAGCGCTTTTACCTCTTATAGTTCAGGTAGTTATAATGCTTGTAAACGGAAACCTTGGCACAGGTATTGCCGTTGCAGGAGCATTTTCTCTGGTGAGATTTCGTTCTGTACCGGGGAGTGCAAAGGAAATTCTCAGCATATTTATGGCAATGGCTGTAGGTCTTGCAACGGGAGTCGGGCACATAGGTGTTGCAACCTGTCTTACAATTTTACTTGTGTCCGCCGTTTTTCTTTACTCCTTTTTCAATTTCGGAGACACTACTAAAACCTACCGCGAACTTAAAATAACTGTTCCCGAAAACCTAAATTACACCGATGCTTTCAGTGAGGTTTTTGAAGAATTCACCGCTTTAAACTCATTGAAACAGGTGAAAACCACAAATATGGGCTCACTCTATAAACTGACCTATAATATTAAACTGAAAGACAGTTCAAAAGAACGCGAGTTTATCGACAAACTGAGAGTTTTAAACGGAAATCTTGAAATTTCCTGCAACTACTCTCCCACCGTAACAGAGGAACTTTAATTATGAAAAAATATTTATCTTTAATTTTAGCACT
>JAFVTZ010000142.1 GCA_017502965.1 Clostridia bacterium | reverse complement strand
TAGAGTTGTTAAAAACTTAAGAATTAAAGAATCCCCTGTATGGATGCAAAAAGCAATTATTGCATCAGGTATGCGCCCTATCAATAATATCGTTGATATTACAAACTTTGTTATGCTTGAAACAGGTCAGCCGATGCACGCTTTCAACTATAACGATTTGGCTGATAAAAAGATTATTGTCCGTAATGCACGCGAGGGTGAAACTATCACCACACTTGACGGCAAGGATTATAACCTTACTCCCGATATGTTGGTTATTGCTGACGGCGAGAAGCCTTCCTGCCTTGCAGGTATTATGGGCGGCAGAGAGAGCGAAATAGAGAATGATACAAAGGATTTATTCCTTGAATCCGCTAAATTCCGCCGTGACAATGTACGCCACACAGGAAGAGCACTCGGTATCCGCACAGAGGCAAGCGGAAGATATGAGCGCGGTGTTGATATAGTTAATGTCGAATATGCCGCAGAGCGTGCTTTGCAACTCATATACGAACTTGATGCAGGTGACATTATTGACGGTGTTATCGACTGCAATGAGGGTCTTCCCGAGGATAAAATCATCACAGTTACTACCGATAAAATTATGGAACTTATCGGTGTGGATGTGCCTGATGAAAAAATTGTTTCTATCCTGAATTCTTTGGGTCTTCCCACAACTATAAACGGCAAAGAAATAACCTGCCGTGTGCCCTCTATCCGTGACGATATTGAAGGCAGAGCAGATTTAGCCGAAGAGGTTATGAGAATTTACGGTTATGACCATATTGTAGGCACTCCTATGAACGGTGCTGTAATCCGCGGAAATCTTCTCCCCGAAAGAGTTAAAACCAACAAAATCAAAAAACTGCTCACAGGAGCAGGCGCTTATGAAATCGCAACCTATTCTTTTATTGCTTCAAAGGCTATTGATACCCTTAATTTAGCAGAAGATGACGAGCGCAGAAACCAAATTAAGATAATCAATCCTTTGGGTGACGAATATTCTACAATGCGCACCCAGCTTACCACAAGTTTGCTGACAGTTCTTGCTACCAATATTAACAAGAAAATTGCTGACGGCAGATTCTTTGAAATCAGCAAACGCTTTGTGGCAAAATCCCTGCCTATCACAGAACAGCCCTTAGAACTGCCGACAATGTCTATCGGTATTTACGGCAAGGATGAAGATTTCTTCTCTCTTAAAGGTATTATTGAGGCAGTTTGCAAGTTGTTCGGCGCTCATACTCAGTATGAAAGAAGTTCTGAACCTTATCTCCACCCCGGAAGACAAGCGCTTGTCAAGGCTAACAATAAGGATATCGGTGTGTTCGGTGAAGTTCATCCTGCAGTTGCCGCTTCTTACGGAATTGAAGAACGCATCTATGTTGCAGAAATAAAACTTGATGTACTGCTCACTATCGAAAAGCGCAAGACCACATATAAGCCTCTGCCCAAATTCCCCGCTGTTGAGCGTGACTTTGCAATGCTTGTTGACAGAGATTTACCTGTCGGCACTATTGAAAAAGCAATTTCTTCAGGGGCTGGCAGACTTTGCGAGAGAATAGAACTTTTCGATGTTTACACAGGCTCTCAGATTCCTGAGGATAAAAAGAGTGTTGCTTACAGCGTATGGCTCCGCTCTGCTGACAGTACTCTGACCGACAAGGAAATCGAAGAAGTATCTGAAAAAATCATCAAAAAACTCGAATCTGTAGGCGCCCAGCTCAGAAAATAATGATTATAGTATGTCGAAACGAATAAACGTATTTCGACAAGCCGATTTTATCGTCTTTATCAAAATCAAATTTTTGCAAATTTAATTTTGCATATATTCATTGCAATGGGCATAGACAAATTTTCTAAGAAAATTTGTGACCAAATCATAGATTTGGTATCGAAAAAGTGTGTATAATTACACACTTTTTCGACTTGCTATAACCATTATAAGCAAATTTAAGCAAATCTTAAAAAAATAATACTTGAACTTTAAGGCAAATGGATATATTATATAAATAAAGGTGTATATAATGATTAAGGAATTGCATCTGGCAAACGCCGAAAATAAACTGAACTATATGCTTTATTACCCTGAAGATTATAAAAATCTTCCGCTACTGGTTTATCTTCACGGCGCAGGAGAACGCGGTGGTGAACTTTCCCATCTTTACCGTCACGGTGTTCCGAAGTTTTTGAATCTCGGAAAAGAATACCCTGCTGTTGTTCTCTGCCCACAATGCCCTTGCGAATTTGTTTGGAACAATGTGGTTATTGAAACTAAGTCGCTTATTGATAAAATTGTTTCAAGATTTGATATTTTGCCTGACAGAATTTGTATCACAGGCTCAAGTATGGGCGGTTTCGGCACTTGGGAAATGGGTATGACCTATACCAATTTCTTTTCGGCAATAGGTCCTGTTTCAGGCGGTGGCCTTTCATGGCGAAGCGGAAATCTTGTATCTACCCCGGTCTATGCTATCCATGGCAAAAAGGACGATTTAGTCCCTGTTATATACTCCGAACTTATGGTAAACGGCGTAAACAAAAACGGCGGCAACGCAAAACTGTTAACGCTTGAGAATTTCGGTCATAATGATGCTATCAATGAAGCCTATGAAAACACCGATCTGGTGGACTGGCTGTTGTCACAAAGGCGCACTGATTTTACAAAACCGAAAGAATTCTGCCATAACTGTTTCTAAAATTTTTGAGAGGTGTTATTTATGAATGATAAAACTATGACCTTTTCCATCGGCGACCAGACCGAACAGGAAATCAGGAGAATACTTATAACGGTTTATGATTCCTTGAAAGAAAAGGGTTATAATCCGATAAATCAGATTGTAGGATACATCCTTTCCGAAGACCCTACTTATATTACCACTCATAATAACGCCCGCAACCTTATCCGCAGAGTAGATAGGGATACCCTTTTGCAGTCTTTAGTTAAGTATTACTTAACCGCTTAAGTGAAATAAGTCAAACCTCGGTATATCAAAAATGATATACCGAGGTTTTTTGTTTTTATGAAATAAATTGAGAAAAAAAGGCAATAATAATTTCGGAATGGGGCATTTGAATATGGTAATACTGCTTTGCCGCAAAAAAAGTATTGTTGCAAAAGAAATTGCGGAGATTTTAACATTTCACGGCGCAAATCATATAACTGATAGTATGATACTCCAAAAAAGCGGACGTTTCACTGTTGTTACAAAAACGCAAGGCATCGACTTAAAACTCAACAATGCGGTAGTTGTTTTCTGTGACGGGAGTAAACAGTTCAGAAATCTTCCACTTTCTAAAGGGATTATCGGAGTATGCGAAGAAACCGACCGCATAGCGCTCGAAATTCTTGCTCGCTCTGATGCACCTGTAATCACCTGCGGAATGAATCAGAAAAATACCGTAACCCTTTCAAGCCTTAACGGTGATATATGGTTTACGTCCCTCCAGAGAAGTCTTTTAGATTTTAAAGGAAACGATGTCTTACCCTCGGAATTCAAAATTAAGTTAAAGAAACGGTATAAACCCTTTTCGGTGTTAGCCGCCGCTACAGTATTACTTTTAAACGGAATAAAGCCCTGCGAATTTTAGTGAGGTGTACTTATGGAGAAAAGAAACCGAATAATAATTATTGTTGCAATAATCACCCTTGCTATTGCACTGTCTGTTATAATCGCCACAATAAGTATGGTGGTAAAAAGCCAGAATAAAGAGCCTGAACAATGGGTGCTCCACTCCTACGGCAACAATGTAGCCCTCTATAACGGCGACAGAATAATCGAAGTTTACGGCAGTATTGTACTTGATACATTGCCTGAAGAGGATAAGCGGCTTTTGGATAACGGTATTGCTTTTGAATCCAAAGAAGAAGCCGTAAATGCAATAGAAGATTACGACGGATAAAAAAATTTAAAAAAATTTAAAATAACTCTTGATTTTATCAGCCGAATGTGATATTATACTATGGCGGTCGAAAATAACCGCATTTGCGCTGATAGCTCAGCTGGATAGAGCGTCTGGCTACGGACCAGAAGGTCGGGAGTTCGAATCTTCTTCAGCGCGCCAAGCAGAGAACTTACTGAAAAGTAGGTTCTCTATTTTTTTGCACTTTTTTACTGACAGCAGGAAGAAGATTCGAACTCTGAGAGGGTGAGGAGCGTTAATAAAACAATTCGGTGAATTGTTTTTAGCGACGAAGTGTGAGGCGGGTACTGTTTGCAAAGCAAACGGTCGCCGAGCACGGCATACGCGAAGCGGATGCATCTTCTTCAGCGCGCCAAGCAGAGAACTTACTGAAAAGTAGGTTCTCTATTTTTTTGCACTTTTTTACTGACAGCAGGAAGAAAATTCTTCAGCACACCAAAACTCATAAAACACATTGCAAATTCCACTTAAATATGATATCATTTTTTAGGTTAACAAGAGATAAAAAACAGCGAAATTAAGGAATGATATTTTTATGAACAGTAAAACTGCGTTTTTTAAATATCTTGTAAATAACGGTGCAAAGTTATTTACTGTAATCTGTTTACCTCAAGATTGCGGCAGATTTCCGACTGTTATTATGCGGTCGCCTTATGTAGATGCACAAGAAAATTTAACAGAAGAAGAAATTTGCCAGAATAAACTTTTAGAATTTAACGGTTGGCTTCAAAACGGTTATGCTGTAGTTTTTCAGCATTGCCGAGGCAGGGGTAAAAGCACGGGCGACTGTATCCCCTACATAAACGAAAGAGAAGACGGTCTGTTTTTGCAGGAATGGATAAGAAATCAGCCGTTTTATAACGGTGAATTATATTTATGCGGTGCCAGTTACGATTCATCGGTACATTTCGTGACAGCACCTTTCGCCAATGACATAAAAGGCGCAGTCTTGCAGGTGCAGGACTGTGAAAGATACAACTGCAACTACCGCAACGTTTTTTATAAAATCGGACTTCACGGCGGCTGGTATGTGGATATGTATAAAAAGAAAAGTATCCCGAACAAAAACTACACTGACGAGAGTTATAATATGCTGCCTTTATGCGATTTTTCCAAAACCGTATTCAGTGAAACTGCAGCCGACTTTGATGAAATACTTCGACATCCGAATAAAAATGACGATTTCTGGAAAACCCGATTTGGCGGCGGTGAGGCGCATAATGCAATAAAACACGCCGGAATTCCAATACTGCTTGTAACGGGCTTTTATGATATTTATACAGGCGGAGTTTTTGATATGTGGAACTCGCTTGACAGCGAAACAAAATCAAAATCCGCCCTTGCAGTTCATCCTTTTGACCACGGTTGCAGAGGCAGTGAACAACCTATAAACTTTGAAAACGGACATATCGGCAAAGAATTCGGAGATTTTTCTTTAAAATGGTTTGATTCCATTCAAGGCAAATGTGAATCCCCGTTTTTAAAGGGCAAGGTTACATATTATAAATTGTTTGCAGGCAAATGGTGCTGTGATGATTTTAGCGAGGGCACAAAATATCAGAAAATTGATTTAGGTACGGGCAGTTTATCATATAAATATAATCCAGATAATCCCGCAACTTTCAAGGGTGGATTATCCACAAATTTTGGCGGAAATGCGTGGCAGGACAGTCCCCATTTACGGGAAGATATCATCACTCTTTACACACCTGAATTTACAGAAAACACATTTATAAAGGGAAAAATAAAAGCAAAACTAAATGTCAAATCAGATTGCGAAGACACCTGTTTTTATATGAGAATAAGTCTTTGCAAAGTTGAGGGTGATTACGGACTTCGCGATGACATAAACCAGATTTCAAATTTTGACAGCGAATATAAACCACTCCGTAAAACCACCGTTGATTTTTCTTTTGATGAACACGCTTTTGTAATCAAAAAAGGAGAAAAACTGCGTATAGATATTTCATCTTCCGCTTTCCCCCATTATGTGAGACATACAAATAACAAAGGTTTGTTTTCAGAGCAAACAACTGTTAAAACCGCGCTTAATACCGTTATTTTAGACGGTTCGTTTATTGAAATTCCAATTCAGAGTGAATAAGAAAAAACAATGCGCGATATAAATCCCTTATGGGATTTACGATAATACCTTGCGAAGCAATATATCGCAAAATATCATTCTCAAAACTTAATATGTTCTCTGATAAGACAGTTAAACGGATGTGCAGAAACTCTGCACATCTGTTTAATATTTGTCTCTCATCATAACAAGCAAGGAAAATGCACATCCATTTTCCACTCGTTAAGTGAATCTAAAACACTTTTAACCTTGTTAAGAAATTTATTACAGTCCTAGGTAGCACTAAAAATGTCAAAACCAATATTTTTTCATTGCTTGTAAAAAATCTGTTGTTATAGGATAATTCGAACTTTCTCCAATAACAGAATCTACGCCACACTATGGACAAATTGCTGTTCCGAGTGAGTCGGATATCCACTCTGAGATTTCACAAGGATTGAATATTTTTAAGCAATAAAAACAACCGCATTTATTATCTTTTTCTAACATTGGTTTGTTGTTTGAAGCAAAAGTGTGAGCTGATATTATTTCATTATTCATTATATACCTCACAAAGTTTAATCTACTGATTAAATTATATCACTCCAATCCACAAATTGCAATACATATACAAAAACCCCCACTAATAGCTTAGTGGGGATAAATTGCTAAAAAGTGCAACCCATAAAAACTGCATT
>JAFVTZ010000141.1 GCA_017502965.1 Clostridia bacterium | reverse complement strand
TACCGGTAGAGCTTGAGGTGGAAAAGCTCGTTGGTATCGACGGAAAAGAGCAGATCGAAGCATACGGTCTTGATCCGTTCATTACCAAATGTAAAGAGAGTGTTTGGAAATACAAAGGCATGTGGGAGGATTTCTCCAAAACCGTTGGCTTCTGGGCCGATATGGACGACCCCTACGTAACCTATGACAATAACTTTATCGAGTCCGAGTGGTGGGCTTTAAAGCAGATTTACGATAAAGGCCTTTTGTATAAAGGCTTTAAAATCGTGCCTTACTGTCCCCGTTGCGGAACTCCGCTTTCTTCTCACGAGGTAGCTCAGGGCTATAAGAATGTTAAAGAGCGCAGTGCAGTTGTCCGCTTTAAGGTAGTAGGTGAGGATGCATATTTCCTCGCTTGGACCACAACTCCATGGACCTTGCCTTCAAACGTGGCTCTTTGCGTTAACCCTGACGAAACCTACTGCAAGGTTAAAGCCGCAGACGGTTATGTTTATTATATGGCTAAGGCTCTGCTTGATAAAGTGCTTTCAAAACTCGCAACCGAGGAAACTCCTGCTTATGAAATAGTAGAAGAATTTGTAGGTACAGACCTGGAATATAAGGAATATGAGCCTTTATTTGACTATGTAAAACCTGTTTGCGATAAGCAGAACAAAAAAGGTCATTTCATCACTTGTGACAGTTATGTTACTATGACTGACGGTACAGGTATTGTTCACATTGCACCTGCTTTCGGTGAGGATGACGCTAAGGTTGGCAGAAAGTATGATTTGCCTTTTGTTCAGTTTGTTGACAGTAAGGGTGAACTCACAGAAGAAACCCCTTATGCCGGCGTATTTGTTAAAAAGGCTGACCCGCTTGTACTTTGCGATCTTGAAAAGAGCGGTCTTTTGTTTGATGCTCCGAAATTTGAGCACGATTATCCCCATTGCTGGCGTTGTGACACTCCTCTTATCTACTATGCACGTGAGTCTTGGTTTATCAAGATGACCGATGTTAAAGATGATCTTATAAAGAATAATAATACAATTAACTGGATTCCTGAAAGTATTGGCAAAGGTCGTTTCGGAGACTGGCTTAACAATGTTCAGGACTGGGGCATTTCAAGAAACAGATATTGGGGAACACCGCTTAATATCTGGACTTGCAGTTGCGGTCATATGCACTCAATAGGCAGTATTGAAGAACTGAAATCTATGTCCGATAACTGCCCTGACGATATTGAACTTCACCGTCCTTATATAGACGCTGTAACAATTAAGTGTCCCGAGTGCGGGGGAGAGATGCACCGCGTTCCCGAGGTTATTGACTGTTGGTTTGACTCGGGCTCAATGCCTTTTGCTCAGCATCACTATCCTTTTGAGAATAAAGAACTCTTTGAGTCGCAGTTCCCTGCAGACTTTATTTCAGAGGCGGTTGACCAGACAAGAGGTTGGTTCTATTCACTCCTTGCAATTTCCACACTTATTTTCGATAAAGCGCCTTTCAAGAATGTTATAGTGCTCGGTCATGTTCAGGATGAAAACGGACAGAAGATGAGTAAATCAAAGGGAAATGCTGTTGACCCGTTTGACGCTCTCGAGCAGTTCGGTGCAGATGCTATACGCTGGTATTTCTATACAAACTCTGCTCCGTGGCTTCCTAACCGTTTCCACGACAAGGCTGTAACTGAAGGTCAGCGTAAGTTTATGGGCACTCTTTGGAATACTTATGCTTTCTATGTGCTTTATGCTAATATTGACGGGTTTGACCCCACTAAATATGATATAAACAATTATCCGCTCACAGTTATGGATAAGTGGCTTTTGTCAAGGCTTAATTCTACTGTAAAAGCAGTTGATGATAACCTTGCCAACTACCGTATTCCCGAGGCAGCCCGTGCTCTTCAGGAATTTGTTGACGAAATGAGTAACTGGTATGTCCGCAGAGGCAGAGAGCGTTATTGGGTACAGGGTATGACCGACGATAAGATTGCGGCATATCTCACCCTTTATAATGCGCTTGTAACCATTTCGAAAGCCGCCGCTCCTATGATACCGTTTATGGCGGAGAATATTTATCAGAACCTTGTAATAAATGTTGATAAATCTGCTCCTGAAAGTATTCATCTTTGCGAGTTCCCAGAAGTTGACAATACTCTTATTGATGAAAAACTTGAGCAGCAGATGGAAAAAGTTCTTGAAATTGTTGTTCTCGGCAGATCAGCAAGAAACGGTTCTTCGCTTAAAAACCGTCAGCCTCTGGCTACAATGTATGTTAAGTTTGAGGGCGATGCGCTTGAGGATTTATACACCGAGATTATCCGTGATGAACTTAATATCAAGAATGTAAGTTTCACAAATGAGGTTGATAATTTTGTGACCTATACATTCAAACCCCAGCTTAAAACATTAGGTCCGAAATACGGAAAACAACTCGGTGAGATAAGAAATGCTCTCTTAGAAATTGATGGCTCTAATGCTAAGAAACAGCTTGATAGCGAGGGTGCAGTTAAACTTAATATTTCTATAGGCGAAATAGAACTTTCTGCAGAAGATTTGCTTATTGATGCTGCTCAGAAAGAAGGCTTCTATACTGTAAGTGACAGGGGAGTAACAGTTGCTATTGATACAACCCTTACAGAAGAACTTATTGAAGAAGGTTTTGTCCGCGAGATAGTAAGCAAAATTCAGACAATGCGTAAAGAAGCAGGCTTCAATGTTACTGACCATATAAGCATTACAATGCAGGGCAGTGAAAAGGTTTGTAGTATTGCTGAGAAGAAAACTGCAGATATTTCGGGAGATACCCTTGCTGACAGCCTTGAGATAACCACACCCGCAGGCTTTGTTAAGGAATGGGATATCAACGGCGAAAAAGTAACTATCGGTACCGAGAAGAAATAGGGTTTTAAGAGGAGGCTTTTAAATGGCTAAAAAAGCATCACAAATTCCTGATAATGATTTTGATGTAAGTTTCGAAAACGAAACAGAACAAACTGTTTTTGAGAGCGAAACTGATGAGATGGAAGATATTTATTCTTCCAAACCTCAGACCGTTATCAAAGAAAAAGCAAAATCTGTAGCAGGAGCAGTTGCAGCGAAGAAATACACAAGTGCCGCTGTATCACATATGGATAAGGTGGTAAAATCCATCGCATTTTTAGTAGCTTTCGGAATATTACTTTTCTTTGCAGCAATAGCGGCTCTTTTACTTGTTCTTGATATGGCGTTTATGATTATCGCCGCAGCCGTTATGCTTCTTGGCATTATATTTGCACTTATCTTCCTTTTCCTGATATACGGTATGGGACAGATAATTTCCCAGAATAACGAGATACTGAAAAAACTTAAATAAAACTAAAAGCTGCTGTTCATTTC
>JAFVTZ010000140.1 GCA_017502965.1 Clostridia bacterium | reverse complement strand
TTTATAATATAAACGCTGATACGGCTGCCGCTTATATTGCAGGTGCTTTAGAGGCTGAATGTCTTGTGTCTATGACAGATATTGCAGGAATTTTAAGGGATAAAGACGATGTAGAATCCCTGCTTCCCCTTATAGATTTAAACGATGCTAAAAAACTTTTTGAGGACGGCACTATCTCGGGCGGTATGATACCCAAGGTTGAATGCTGTATAGATGCTATCCGCAAAGGTGTTAAAAAGGTATTTATAATGGACGGCAGAGTGCATCATTCACTCCTCATTGAAATTCTTACCGATGAGGGTGCAGGCACAATGGTTATTGAGGATAAAAACAATGAGTATTAAAGAGAAAGACAGTTTGTATATAGCAAATACCTATGCCCGATTTCCTATAGAATTAAAATCGGGCAAGGGTTCTCTTGTAACTGATACAGACGGCAAAGAATATATAGATATGGCAACGGGTATTGCGGTCAATACCTTTGGTTTTTGCGACTCTGAGTGGGCAAATGCCGTGACAGAACAACTCAATAGTTTACAGCATACATCAAACCTTTATTATTCCGAGCCTTGCGTGAAACTTGCAGAAATGCTATGTGTAAGGACAGGAATGAAAAAGGTTTTCTTTTCAAATTCGGGGGCAGAGGCTAACGAATGCGCTATAAAAGTTGCGCGAAAATACGCCGCCGAGAAAAAGGGTGCAGATTATAATAAGATAATTACCCTTAAAAACAGTTTCCACGGCAGAACAATTACTACTCTTGCGGCTACGGGTCAGGATGTATTCCATAAAGATTTTTTACCTCTCACAGACGGTTTTGTTTACTGCGAGGCAAACAACTGCGAAGAACTTGAAAAACTCGTTTCAGATAATAAAGTTGCCGCAATTATGTTCGAATGTGTGCAGGGTGAAGGCGGAGTCATGCCGCTTTCACAGGAGTTTGTAAGCGAGATTTTCAGCCTTGCCGATAAATATGATATAATAACTATTGCCGACGAGGTTCAGATAGGAAACGGCAGAAGCGGCAAACTTTACGGATATATGAATTTCGGTGTAAAACCTGATATTTTCTCAACCGCAAAAGGTCTTGCAGGGGGGCTTCCTTTGGGGGCTACTGTTTTTGGAGAAAAGGTTGAGAATGTATTGAAAGCAGGCGACCACGGCTCAACATTCGGCGGAAATCCGGTAGCAAGTGCAGGAGCGGTAAATATTTTAAGCCGTATTGATGACAAACTTTTAGACGGTGTTTGCAAAAAAAGCGAATATATCATAAATAAACTAAAGAATGCTAAAGGTGTTAAATCGGTTTCAGGAATGGGACTTATGCTCGGAATTGAAACCGAAAAAGATGCAGGCGAGGTTATAGCCGAGTGCCGTGAAAACGGTGTCCTTGTTATAAAGGCAAAAAATAAGGTTAGATTATTGCCCGCGCTCAATATACCGTTCGAACTGCTTGAAAAGGCGGTTAATGTTATTATTGATGCTTGCAAATAAATTTATATTGTAGGGACAGGCGCCCTCGACTGTCCGCTTAAAGGAGAAAGAGTAATGGATTTCAAAGGAAGAAGTTTTTTAAAACTTTTAGACTATACAAGCGAAGAAATTGCCTGCCTTATAGATTTGGCGGCAGAACTTAAATACAAGAAAAAAGCAGGTATTCCTCACAGACTTTGCGAGGGCAAAAATATTGCTTTGCTTTTTGAAAAAACAAGTACCAGAACCCGTTGTGCTTTCGAGGTTGCAGGTTATGACCTCGGAATGGGGGTTACATTTCTTGACCCTGCAAGTTCTCAGATGGGTAAAAAGGAAAGTATTGCCGATACTGCAAGGGTTTTAGGCAGAATGTATGACGGTATTGAGTACAGAGGTTTCGGTCAGGAAATAGTTGAGGAACTTTCAAAATATGCGGGTGTTCCTGTCTGGAACGGTCTTACAAATGAGTTCCACCCCACACAGATTTTGGCTGATTTTCTCACGATTAAAGAGCATTTCGGATATTTGAAGGGAATAAACTTTGTTTATATGGGGGATGCCCGTTATAATATGGGTAACTCCTTGATGGTAGGTTGCGCTAAAATGGGACTTAATTTCACCGCTTGCGCACCAAAAAAATATTTCCCCGATAAAGAACTTATTGCACAGTGCGAGGAAATTGCAAAGCAGACAGGTGCTACTCTTAAATTCTGTGAAGACCCAATGGAAGCCACAAAGGGCGCAGATGTTATTTATACTGATGTCTGGGTTTCTATGGGAGAGCCTGCCGAGGTATGGGCAGAAAGAATTAAGGAACTGAGTCCTTATCAGGTAAATAAAAAACTAATGGAAAATGCAGGCGAAAAGGCTGTATTTATGCATTGCTTACCCGCTTTCCACGACCTTAACACCACCGTTGGCAAGGAAATCAGCGAAAAATTCGGTATTGATGAAATGGAAGTTACCGACGAGGTGTTTGAAAGCGAGCAGTCAATAGTGTTTGACGAGGCTGAAAACAGAATGCACACCATAAAAGCAGTAATGGCGGCAACTCTTGCATAATTATTTTGATATTGGAGTAAAATATGCGTATAGTTATAAAACTAGGAACTTCTACCTTGGCTCACAAAACAGGCAGACTTAATATCCGCCGTGTTGAGGAACTCTGCAAGGTTATAAGCGATTTAAAGAATGCGGGAAATGAAATTATTATGGTGTCTTCGGGCGCTATTGGAATGGGTGTCGGCAAACTGTCACTAAGTGAACGTCCCACAGATATCCCCACAAAGCAGGCGGCAGCGGCTGTAGGTCAGTGCGAACTGATGTATACTTACGATAAACTTTTCTCGGAATATAACCATACTGTGGCTCAGATACTGATTACAGGTGAGGATATTGAGCATAAGGACAGATGTCTTAACTTTGAAAATACAATGAAAAGACTTTTAGAACTCGGCGCTATTCCGATTATAAATGAGAATGACTCTATTGCAACTAACGAAATTGTAATAGGCGATAACGATACTCTCGGAGCAATAGTTGCCACAACCCTCAATGCAGATATGCTTATCATTCTTTCTGATATTGACGGTCTTTTCACCGCCGACCCGAGAAAGAACAAAGATGCCGTAATGCTCCACAGGGTAGAAGAAATCACTCCTGAAATTGAGGCAATGATAGGCGGAGCCGGAACAAGCCTTGGAACTGGCGGTATGCAAACCAAGATAAATGCCGCTAAAATTGCTAATTCCAAGGGTGTTGATATGATTATAGCAAACGGTAAAGACCCTGATATTTTATACGATATTGTTGACGGTAAAGATATCGGTACCCGTTTTGTTGCAAAAGGATAATGTTATGATTACAACTTATGAACTTTTAAAAAAAGCAAAAGCGGTATCGCTTTCAGCGCCGCTTTCCACCGAGGTTAAGAATAACGCTTTAAAGGCTATGGCAAATGCTTTGGTTTGCAGTGCTGATGAAATACTCTCTGCCAATGCTATGGATGTCAAGGCGGCAAAAGGTACAGTATCTGATGTTATGATAGACCGCCTGAGATTAGATGAAAGCCGCATAAAGGCTATGGCTCAGGGCATTATAGAGGTAGCAGAACTGCCTGACCCTGTGGGTAAAGTTCTTGAAACTACATCCCACAAAAACGGTATGACAATTGCGAAAACTTCTGTGCCGTTCGGAGTGGTGGCAATAATTTATGAAAGCCGCCCGAATGTTACTTCCGATGCGGCAGCACTTGCTTTCAAAAGCGGAAATGCCTGTGTGCTCAGAGGCGGAAAAGAGGCTTTTCGCAGTGCGAATGCGATTGTAAAAGCCCTTAAAAAAGGTCTTAGCGAATGTGGACTTAATGCAGACTATGTAAACCTCGTAGAAGATACCACAAGACAGAGCGCAAATGAACTTATGACCGCTGTGGGTCTTGTTGATTTGCTGATTCCCAGAGGCGGTAAAGGTCTTATAAAGGCTTGCACAGATAATGCAAAAGTTCCCTGCATAGAAACAGGAACGGGAATCTGCCATATTTATGTTGATAAAACAGCCGATTTTGAAATGGCACTGAATATTATTGAAAATGCAAAAACCAGCCGTCCCTCGGTTTGCAACGCGGCAGAGGTTTGTTTGGTTCACGCGGGTATTGCAAATGAGTTTTTACCCCTTTTAAAACAAAGACTCTGCGATAATAAAAAGGTCGAAATTAGAGGGGATAAGGCGGTTTGCGAAATTATAAATGTAACCCCTGCAGACGAAAATGATTTTGATACCGAATTTTTGGATTATATAATGGCAGTAAAAGTTGTGGAAAGCGTTGAAGATGCAGTAAATCATATTTCCCTGCATTCCACCCACCATAGCGAAAGTATCATAACCGGTGATAATGCGGCGTCAGATTACTTTGTGTCCCGTGTCGATTCTGCGGCGGTATATGTAAACGCATCAACAAGATTTACTGACGGCGGTGAGTTCGGTCTTGGCTGCGAGATGGGTATTTCTACTCAGAAACTCCACGCAAGAGGACCAATGGGCCTCGGAGAACTCAACACTTATAAATATGTAATCAAAGGAAACGGACAGATAAGGTAGGAAATATATATGTCATCAGTTAAATTTGGATTTATAGGAACAGGAAATATGGGCGGAGCGCTTGCCCGCGCAGTTGTGAAATCTGTCGGAACAAACGAGGTTTTGCTCTCTGATAAAGCGGCAGTTAAAGCGCAGTTGCTTGCAGATGAACTCAAGTGTTCTTATGCTGATATAAATGCGGTTGCAGCATCGGCAAAATATATCTTTTTGGGTGTAAAACCCCAGGTTATGGAAAGCGCAATAAAGAGTATTTTACCCATTTTGAAAAAGCGTGACGACCGTTTTGTTCTCATTTCAATGGCGTATTGTCTCAAACTTTCGGCTATAGAAAAAATGCTCGGATGCGAGTATCCAATAATCAGAATAATG
>JAFVTZ010000139.1 GCA_017502965.1 Clostridia bacterium | reverse complement strand
TACGCTGAGGCTCGGTTCTGATTACCTTACCCTTATCAACATCTTCGCTGACTTCTTCGGAAATAACTACTGTAAATCCTTCGGCTGTGAGTTTTGAAACCGCCGCAGATTCAAGCTCACCGTACACATCAGGAACTTTTTTGCTTGACTGACCCATACTTGCAAACAGGGTGATTTTTGCACCCTTTTTGAGTTTTTCGCCGGCAGTTTCAGACTGCTCGTATACTATACCGTAAGCAAAATCTTCGTGGGTTTCCCACTCAACCTCGAAGTTGAAGTTTTCTTTATACTCGGCATTATTGATGATTTCTTCATAATTCTCGCCAACAAAATCGGGACATTCGATTTCCTCGCCTGTAGCAGAGAAAAGTTTAGGAACAAAGAGCACTGCAAGGATAACTATCGCAATAACGAGAGTGACCGCGATTCCTGCCAAAATAGGAATAATAGTATTTTTCTCTTTTACCTGAACATCGTCATCCTCTTCGTAAATATCGTCTGCATTTCCAAGACTTCCTACATATTTTGTAGGAGAACTGTCCACAAAATAGGAATAATCGAAAGTGAGCGAGGGGTCTTTTCTGAACTGTGCCAGATCGCAAAGCATTTCTGCAGCAGACTGATACCTTCTTTCGGGGGTTTTCTGCATAGCGTGCATTGTAATCTGCTCAAGACCCTGCGGAATAGAGCCGTTGATTTCGGTAGGAAGCTGAGGGTCGCGCTGAAGCTGCATTATAGCAACCGAAACTGCACTCTCTGCCTGAAAAGGCAACTTTCCTGTGAGCATTTCATAAAGCATTACGCCAACGGAATAAATATCTGCCTTTTCATCGGTCTTTTCACCTCTTGCCTGTTCAGGGCTTATATAATGAACAGAGCCTATCGCCTTATCGGTAATAGTGCGCTGGTCACTGCGGGCAAAACGGGCAATTCCGAAATCTGTAACCTTTATAGTGCCGTCATCAAGCACCATAATATTCTGCGGTTTCACATCGCGGTGAACTATACCTTTATCGTGAGCGTGTTGCAGACCTTTAAGAATCTGCACCGCAAAATGCACCGCATCTTTCCATCTGAGGCTACCCTCTGTTTCGATACATTCTTTAAGGGTTATACCCTCAATATATTCCATAACAATATACTGAATAAGGTCACCGAAACTAACATCATAAACCTTTACGATATTAGGATGAGAAAGCATTGCAATAGCCTTTGATTCATTTTTAAAGCGGCGCAAAAATTCCTCATTAGAAATGAATTCCTCTTTCAGAATTTTTACGGCTACGGTGCGGTTTTCCTGATTGTCATACGCTTTGTAAACAACAGCCATTCCGCCAACGCCGATAATTTCCTGTATTTCATATCTTCCGTCAAGACGTTTCCCAACAAATTTATCCATAAAAAGCCTTCCTTTCTAGTTAGCCCAAAATAACAGCGGTTATATTATCGCCACCGCCTGCATTATTCGCAAGATTTATAAGTTCTTCTGCCACAGTTTCTGGCTCGGTTTGTTTAAGAGCCTTAAATATCTCAGAAGCCTCAACAAAACTTGATAAACCGTCAGTACAGAGAAGTAACCTCTGGCCCTCGCTGAAATCTACAGAACAACTGTCCGCAATAACATTTTCTTCTGCCCCGAGCGCTCTGGTGATAACATTTTTTCTTGGATGCACCTTTGCGTCTTCGGGGGTTATTTTTCCGCTTTCAAGCAGTGACTGCACAACCGAATGGTCGCGGGTTATCTGAGCAAATTCATCTCCTACAAGATAAGCTCTGCTGTCACCCACATGGGCGATAACAGCGGTACTTTCCTGAATGAGTGCGATAACGGCGGTTGTACCCATACCGTGAAGTTTCGAATCCTTCTGCGCCATTTCGTAAACCTCGATATTTGCACTTTCGATTGCATTTTTAAGCATTTTTTCAATCTCAAAGGAGTCCATAGCAGTTCTGTACGAACGCAAAACATACTCAGATATCACCTTAACAGCCGTTTCGCTTGCAACATTTCCTGCATTGGCGCCGCCCATACCATCACACACAACGGCAAAAGCCGCCACTGCAGACAACTCGCCTGCAAAATACGCGTCCTGATTGGTTTTACGCTTTATTCCTACATCGCTTTTACTGCAGATTCTCACTGCTATCCACCTCCCTTTTTCTTAACTGTCCGCAGGAAGCCTCTATATCTGCTCCCAAAGTTCTTCTGACAGTTGCGTTTACGCCTCTGTCAGTAAGCCATTTCTGAAATTTTAAAATCCTTGCTCTGTCCGGTTTCTTGAAACTGTTTTCCCTGACAGGATTTGCAGGGATTAAATTTACATGACACATTATGCCTTTGAGTTTCTTTGCAAGTTCTGCGGCACAAGCCTCACTGTCATTCACGCCCTCAATAAGGGCATATTCAAAAGATATCCGCCTTGTTGTAACCGCCTGATAATCACGGCAAGCGTGAAGCAAGGCATCAATATTCCATTTTTTATTTACAGGCATCATTTCGCCTCTGATACCATCATTCGGGGCATGAAGCGAAATTGACAAAGTTATCGGGAAATTATATTCTTTTAGTTTTTCTATTCCGCTGACAACTCCCGAAGTTGAAAGAGATATATGTCTGAGCCCAATCCC
>JAFVTZ010000138.1 GCA_017502965.1 Clostridia bacterium | reverse complement strand
TTCGAGCATAAGTGCGGGATTGGTTTCAAGTTGGTGGGTCTGCTCGCAGAGGTATTTGAAAAATATCCTGAGGGTTGAGGTTTTTCTCGCTCTTGTTGCAGGGTTGTTTTCACGCTCGTTTTTGCAGAACACCAAAAAGGCATAAAGGTCGGAAATGGAAACCGTTTTAATAAGGTCAATATTAACCGATGTTATATCGATTTCTTCAAACTCTTTGTCTTTTGGAACTAAACCTCTGACTAGTAAAAGATATCTGAAAAAGGTCTGCAAATCAATGTAATAACCCTCTACCGAGCGGGAAGATTTACCGCGGATAGTTTCGTTATATGTGAGAAAATCGCGTATAACGGGCGGACAGGACTGTATAATTTCAAGTTTCATAGTTTAATCCGTAATTACAATAGATTTAATTTTAGGCTGATTTTCTGCCTTTACGGTGCCGTTTGAGTCCTCAACAGGGGTGTCTTTGACTATTTTATCAACAATTTCCATACCAGCGGTTACTTTGCCGAAAGAGGCATACAAACCGTCAAGCGAACTTTTTGCAGAATCGTCGAGCACTATAAAGAACTGTGAAGATGCGGAATTGTTATCATTTCCAAGTCTTGCCATAGATAAAACTCCGCGCGAATGGCTTATGGGGTTATCATAGCCGTTGGCTTTGAATTCACCCTTTATTTTATCCTTGCTGCCGCCTCTGCCTGTACCCTCGGGGTCGCCGCCCTGAAGTACAAAACCTTCGTAAGAGCGGTGGAAAGTAAGTCCGTCATAAAAACCTGATTTTGCAAGGGTTACAAAGTTTTTAACTGTTATCGGAGCAGAATCGCCGTCAAGTTCGACCTTGATTTCGCCGTAGTTTTCAACCGTTATAACCGCGTGGTGAATACCGTAGGGCTCGGCTTTTTCTGCTGAGTCGGTTTTATTTTCACCGCATCCGCTAAGACAAAAAATAAGTGCGATAGCGCAAAAAACAGAAAGAATTTTATTTAGCATGTTTGTTTTCTCCTTTATAAGGGATATATTTCACTTTACGTTTTTTAATTTTTGAGTAGTTCAGTTTTATACACATACATATAAATATCAGTATTATCAATGCAATTATAAGCAGGAATATTTTCATATAAACTGATGTGAAGAACAGTTTTATATACTTGAAAACTGTCAGCATTTTGCTGGGCTTTACGCTGTTTCCTGCAACAAGGTCAACCTTGCCGATAACCTTTTCAGCATAGATTACCTCGGCATAACCGAGCACCTGACCTTTTTCAATAGGTGCTTCGGTGCTTTCCTGATTCAGGTGATTTTTAATAACTATCGTCGAATCGTCAGCTGCGTTAGGCAAAACGCTGACAAAAGGTTCTTTGAAATAAAGAGGAACAAAATCTGTATCAAGAGAGAGTTCTACAGGCATTTCGCATACAGGTTCATTTGAGGTTGCAACCTCTTTGAAAGAAAAGTTTTTGAATGCCCAGCGGTAAAGGTCGGCGCTTTCTGCAAACTCATATCTCTTGGTTTTGCTTACAGGACATTTCATAAGTATACATATATAATTATAACCGTTGTTTGAAGCGGTGCTGACAAGGCATCTGCCCGCCTCATCGGTATATCCTGTTTTAACGCCGTGTGCATAAGGATAGTAATAGTTTGTATTATTGTCCTGCAGGAAATTTGTTGTGGTGAGGGTGCGTTTTCCTGAAAGACTGGCGGTCATTGTATACCTTTTAGTCTCGCATATTTCTTTGAAAGTTTCGTTCTCGAGCGCATAAAGTGTGAGATTATATATGTCCCGCACGGTGGTATAGTTATTTTCATCGTGAAGACCGACAGGGTTTGCATAACTGGTACCTGCAAGCCCTAATTCCTGCGCTTTTGCGTTCATCATATCAACAAAGTTTTCAACACTGCCACCGTAATAAATTGATGCCAGATATGAACAGTCCCCGAAAGAAGACAAAAGCACAAGGTAAACGAGGTCGAGTTGGGTAAATTCGTCTCCCTCTTTAAAAAGGGAAACGGCACTGCCTGTCCCTAAAACCAAATCGAGCGCTTCTTTAGTCATAGTGATTTTGCCCTCGGGGTCATATTTATCGCTTTCAAGCATAAGAATAACGGTCATTATTTTGGTAATGGATGCGGGATAAACCTTTTTGTCGATATTGTTTTCGTAAAGCAGTTCGCCCGTGTCAAGAGATGCGAGCATGCCTGCTTCGGCGGTTATTTCAAAACCTGTCACCTCAAAGGCAGAGGCTTTTATAGGTGTGTAAACACATAAAAAACTTAACAAAAAAGCAAAAAAAACAGAAAAAATTTTTTTAGGCATAGAAATCTCCCTGTAAGTATGATATTATAATACTATATTATCACAAATTTTTAAAAAATCAAACAGTTATTTTGGGGGAATTATTACGGTATATATTACAGGGGATATGCACGGCGAACTCGAACGTCTTTACGATAAAAATTTCCGCAAACTCAAAAGCGGAGATGTGCTGATAGTCTGCGGTGATTTCGGTTATATCTTTTCGGGGGATAAAACCGAAAAACAGGTTATAGATTTTCTGGCATCGCGCAGATTCGTCACCGCTTTTATTGACGGAACACACGATAATATGAAAACCGTAAACCGCTGCCGCAGTACCTATTGGCACGGCGGTCTGGTTCACCGCATAAAGGGAAATCTTATCCACCTGATGAGGGGACAGATTTTTGAAATAGAAGGCAACAGTTTCTTCACTTTCGGCGGTGGAGAAAGTATTGATAAAGATATGCGGCTTGAAAGCGGTAACTGGTGGAGCGAAGAAGAACCTACACCGCTTGAAATGGCAGAGGGTGCAAAAAGGCTTGACGAAGTCAGCGGTAAGGTTGATTATATCATAACCCACGAACCCCCATCACTTGTTAAAAGCGCTATTCTTCTGCGCCGTGGCAGTAAGGACAGGGTGAATAAACTAAACGGATATTTTGAAGAAATAGGCCGTTTTTGTGAATATAAACATTGGTATTTCGGCTCTCTCCACGAAGACAGGGTAATAACTCCGCGCCATACCTGTGTATTCAGGGATATGATATCTATCGAAAGCAACAAGAAAGATGAACAGATAAATGAATTTTCTGTTACAGATGAATGAACTTTTATAAGAATGCTTTACAAGGAATAAAAAATATGTTAAAATATTAACAAATTCGGCGTGAATTTAAATTCCTAAAAGGAGTAATGACAATGGAAAACAAATATCCTTTGGTTGAAAATGTGGAAACTCTCGAATCTGCGATAAGCGGTGTTCGCGCAGCGCAGAACAAATTTGCAACATTTACTCAGGAACAGGTTGATAAAATTTTCTTGGCTGCAGCATCTGCCGCAAACAAGGCAAGAATTCCTCTGGCAAAACTTGCTGTAGAAGAAACGGGAATGGGCATAGTTGAAGATAAGGTAATTAAAAATCACTATGCTTCCGAATATATT
>JAFVTZ010000137.1 GCA_017502965.1 Clostridia bacterium | reverse complement strand
GGTATGATATGGATACTCAGTTGAAACGCGGGATTTTAGATGTGTGTGTATTAGCAGCAATTAAAAATGAAGATTCCTACGGCTATAAAATTATAAAAGATTTGAAACCGTATATCAGTCTGTCCGAATCCACATTATATACTATCCTCAAACGCTTAGAAACGGCGAATATGCTGACCGTCCGCACTGCGGAGCACGGCGGCAGGCTTCGGAAATATTATCATATTACCGCTGTGGGTCTTAAGCGCATTGAGGATTTTAAGGATGAATGGAAAGAAATTATGTCCATATATAAGTTTGTAACCAAGGGGGATGACAGTAATGAATAAACAGGAGTTTCTTGCAGATTTGCGCAAAGGATTATCGGGCTTGCCGGCAACCGAAACCGAAGAACGCCTGAATTTTTACAGCGAAATAATAGACGACCGAATTGAAGAAGGTCTTTTGGAAGAAGAGGCGGTTGCCGAAATCGGAACTGTAGATCAGGTTTTATCACAGATTATAGCAGAAATCCCCTTGCCGAAACTCTTAAAAGAACGGGCAAAATCAAAAACAGCACTCAAAGTGTGGGAAATTATTCTGCTGATATTGGGCTCTCCGATATGGCTTTCCCTGATGATAGCCGTATTGGCAGTAATTCTTGCCGTTTATATCGCAATATGGTCTGCAATATTTGCATTATGGTCAGTTGAGGTTTCTTTAGCGGCAAGTTCATTCGGTATAACAGTAGCAGGTTCAGTTTTCATTTTTGCAAGCAACAAACTCACAGGAATTGCTATGATTGGCTGCGGGTTTTTCTGCGCAGGTCTTTCCATTTTCCTCTTTTTCGGATGCAAAGGAGCAACTGCTGCCCTTTTGTTGCTTACAAAAAAGATAGCACTGTGGATTAAATCGCTGTTTATTAAAAAGGAGACTTAAATATGAATAAGGTAACAAAAATTTGGCTCTTTGCAGCAAGTTTTATTGCAGTTCTTGGAATTGTTATTTTTGCTGGTGCAATGGCTGTTTATAATTGGGATTTTTCGAAACTCGGCACCGTAAAATATGAAACCAATACCTACACAGCAAACGGCGCTTTTGATAAAATTTCAATCAGTGTTGATACAACTGAAATTGAGTTTCTGCCGACCGATAGTAAAGACTGCAGTATTGTTTGCGTTGAGGATGAAAAAGTGAAGCATTCTGCAGAGGTGCAAAATAGAACACTTGTTATTGATACAGTTGACACACGAAAATGGTATGATTTTATTGGCATTTCACTCGGAGTACCTAAAATGACAGTCTACCTGCCCCAAAACGAATATAATTCACTGTCCATAGAAACAGATACGGGTGATATCACCGTTCCAAAAGACTTTTCCTTTAAAAATATTGAAATTGACGGTGATACATCTGATATAAACTGCTTTGCATCAGTTTCAGATATTTTAGAAATCGAATTAAGTACAGGAGATATAAAAATAGATAATGTTACAACTGGCCACTTGGACCTATCAACTTCTACAGGCGACATTACTTTAAAAAATGTTATAACAACAGGCAGTCTTTCGATAGAGACCGATACAGGCGATGTGAAATTTAAGGACAGCGACGCCGATGAGATTTATGTTGAAACCAGCACAGGCGATATTACTGGAACTCTGCTTTCCGAAAAAGTGTTCATTACTCAGAGCGACACCGGCAGAATCCATGTTCCCAAAACAACAAGCGGCGGAAAATGCGAGATTGAAACCGATACCGGTGATATTAAAATAACTGTAAAGTAATTCTATATTTTGTTGTAATGCTATTTTGCATAATATATCCTATTGTACATTAAGAACTCTTTAACCTAACACCCACAAAAATATCAAAAGATAAATCAAAAAACTCTTGACTATTTCGAGATTTTGTGATATTATATTTTTTGTTCAAATGCGGGTGTAGTTCAATGGCTAGAATCCCAGCCTTCCAAGCTGGTCGTGTGGGTTCGATTCCCATCACCCGCTCCAAAAATCCCTTAGACGATAAGTCTGAGGGATTTTTACTTCTTACCTATTAACTCTTCACTTTTCACTCTTCACTATAAAAACGGGATTTTTGGAAAGTAATAAGTAATATGTAATAGTGAATAAATCAACCCTCGGTAGTAGTTAAACTATCGAGGGTTTTAGAATTTATACATGCAATGCTGAAAATCCCCCTGCTCAGATGTAGGGAGATTTTCAAAAAGCTTAGTATTTGATTTTTAAAAAACTGTCCTGAGCCCTTTGGGGTAATGGTTTTTGGCCACACCGTTTACCACCTTTACTCCGCCAACTGTACATCCGTCCACAAGAACTGCCGCCCAGCCATTTTCAATATCAGCAGAAATTTCCTCACCGTGGAGATATTTTTTAATTTCAGCGCTATCAGATGACAAATTTATTTGCCTTTTAAAACTTTTTCCCATAGCCATAAAAAACTGATGGTGAGGCTGAATATAATTCTTTTTAATCTCGCCTATTGTTACTCCGCAGGAAAATGCCGTTCCCTTAGTGATTTCAAAATCGGAAGTGAAAAATACTGGATTTCCGTTATAAATCTGCAAATCGTCCATACTGTAATCGTTTAAAGTATCATCGAGAAAATCGGTTACAATCTTATCGGTTTTTTCCTTTTTCTTAGCGGATACAAAATCGGGATATGCCTCATTTTTATTATGGAGCACCGCCATAAACTGCCCTTCGCCTTTTGTTTTATGAGGATAGCATCTGCGGGCAAAATTCATATTTTTGCATTTGCAGCCGTCGAAAAAAATACCGTCGGCTGTATTTTTTTGCACTTTTTCACTCACAGGGATTATTTCAAAGTCGGGATGCTTTTGTAAAAAATCATCTATCTGCATTTCGTTTTCTTCTAAAGAAAAGGTGCAGGTGGCGTAAACTATATATCCGCCGTCTTTGAGACAGCATACCGCATTTTCAAGAATTTCCGCCTGACGGACAGCGCATTTTTCAACATTTTCCGCACTCCACTCAGATAAGGCAATTTCCTCTTTACGAAACATTCCTTCACCCGAACAAGGAGCATCAACCATTATCATATCAAATGTTTTTGGAAAAGTTTTTGCAAGGCGTGCTGTATCCATACAGGTAGTAACTGTATTTTTAAGACCGAGCCGTTCAATATTCCCTGCAAGGATTTTACACCGCGAAGATATAATCTCATTTGAAACAAGAACGCCGTTTTTCGAAAGTTTATTCTTAAGTTGTGTGCTTTTTCCTCCCGGAGCTGCGCACATATCGAGTATTTTCCAGTCAGGATTTATTGGCAGACACTCTGCCGGTGCCATTGCGGCAGGCTCCTGAACATATATCATACCTGCGTGGTGATAGGGGTGATTTCCTACCTTTTCGTATTCAAGATAAAATCCGTTTTCCACATAAGGGATTTTTTCACTTCCAAAGATGTTTATTTTCTCGAATTCTTCCAGAGAAATTTTATCCGTATTGACCCTGAAACCCTTTACAGGCGGCTCGGCAAGGGCTTTTATGTAATCCTCGAATTCATCCCCCAAGAGGGATTTCATTCTGTTTTCAAACTCTATAGGTAAATTTATCATAACATCACTCTAAATTCATTTCTGCATAAAGCATACACATTCCTACGGCGGTTATTGCGGCAGTTTCTGTCCGCAAAATGCGCTCTCCCAAAGAAACGGTTAATGCGCCCGCGCTTTCTGCAAGTGCGATTTCACTTTCATCAAATCCACCCTCGGGACCTATAAAAATTCCGACACTCATACCGCTTTTGATTTTGCTGAGAACTTCTTTTGTCGCTGCCATTCCTCTTGCATTTTCATAAGGAACGAGCAGTATATCAAGTTTTTTTGAAAATTCAAGTGCCTGCTTAAAGGACATAACATCCATAATTTCGGGAACAGTATTTCTTTTGCTTTGTTTTGCGGCACTTTCGGAAATTGCCTGCCAACGCTCCTTTTTTGATTTCTTTTTCTTTTCTTCAAGTTTTACCACACAGCGGCTCATTTCACAAGGGACAACTTTGCAGACCCCAAGTTCAACCGCCTTTTGAATAATAAGTTCCATTTTATCAGATTTAGGAAGCCCCTGAAACAGATAAATTTTTATAGGAAGTTCGGTATTATTGCAGTTTTCCTCTATTATCTCAGCAACAACACTTTCCCCCATAAACCCTGAAATGCGGCACAAATGGCTCGAACCCTCGCAACTGACAAAAAATTCTTCTCCCTCAGCCATTCTGAGCACATTTTTTATATGGTTAAAATCAGAACCTGAAATAAAAAAGCGGTTTTGCTCTCTTTTATCAGGTGTTACAAAAAAATTATACATAACTTTACCTGCTTATTTTAATTATATTATAATTATATAATACTCAGGTTAAAAGTAAATAGCATATTTTTAAAAATTTTTAAGTTTCTATATAAATTATTCATTTTTTAGTGTATAATGGAAAACAGAAAAACAGAGGAGTTAAAAATTATGGAACAGGAAAGTGCCTTAAAAATAGCCGATACCGTGCCTAAGGGCATATTTGAAAAAAATCAGCCGTTTCTGGAACTGATGATGCGGTATAACTGCGCTATGCTTGAAGTTAAAACCAAACTTGATGTGCTTGATAATCAGTTATCGCTTGAAAATGACCGCAATCCTTTTGAGTCGATATCCTGCAGACTGAAAAGCCCCAAAAGCATTATTGAAAAACTTGAAAGAAAAGGTTTTGAACTATCGGTTAAAAGC
>JAFVTZ010000136.1 GCA_017502965.1 Clostridia bacterium | reverse complement strand
TCATTCCATACGTATTTGCCTTTGCCGGTGCGATTTCCGTCGACGTAATCGCCCTCATAGAAAGAGCCGTCTGTCCAGACAGTTTTACCCTTACCTTCGCGTTTGCTGTCAACAAAATCACCTTCGTAAACAGTTCCGTCTTTCCAGCGGTAAATGCCTTTACCTGTACGCTTATCATCTATAAAATCGCCTTCGTAAGTACTGCCGTCCGCCCAGGTGTATTTACCTTTACCTGTACGGTTTCCGCCTACATAATCGCCCTCATAGAAAGAGCCGTCTGTCCAGATAATTTTACCTTTACCTTCGCGTTTGCCGTCAACAAAACTACCTGCATAGACAGTTCCGTCTTTCCAGAGATAAATGCCTTTTCCGGTGCGTTTATCATCAATGAAATCGCCTTCGTAGGAACTGCCGTCCGCCCAGGTGTATTTACCTTTTCCTGTTCGTTTGTCATTAACATAATCGCCCTCATAGAAAGAGCCGTCTGTCCAGATGATTTTACCTTTACCTGTGCGCTTGCCGTCAACAAAGTCGCCTTCATAAACAGTTCCGTCGGTCCAGCGGTAAATACCTTTTCCCGTGCGCTCTCCGTTTACAGAATCACCTTCATAAGTGTTTCCGTTGTTGAAAGTGAATTTGACCTGAGTCACAGGACCTGAAGGGGGAGTGTTAACTTTATTTGCGGCGTTCTGAACGAATTCCGATTTGAATTCGTTGAGTAATTTCTGCCTTTGTTCTTCTATGGTTTGTTTAACAAGTTCTTCATCAGCCGAAGTATTTACATTCTGAGTGCTGTAAGAGGCAGTAGTATCTGTTTCGGTCTTTTCGGTTTTTATTCCGATTACGGTTTTAATCTGAGAAACCAGCGCCTCAAGAGATTCGGATTTCTTTTCATAAGCCGCTATTCTCTGGCTGCGGGAAAGCAGAAAATCAAAATCGTCATTAAGAGGACATTCTTCAAGCACAAAAGGTATGATGATTTTTCCGTTTTTAAAAGCATTTTCAACCTCTGCGGAAACCCATATTGAATCCTGAGCATTCTTGGATAACAAAAGCAAAAAAACTTTACAAAGTTTAATTGCTTTCGGGATTTCCCGTGTGTAGTTTGAGCCTGCAGGAATAGAATCGGGTGCCATCCAGACTTCGATTCCGTTTTTATTTAAAATGCTTTTAATTAAGTTTGCATCGTCACTCTCTCTTGAACTGTAACTGATAAAAACACTCATATTCGCACCTCAGAACTGAAATATCAATAATAAATTTATTATATTATAAACTGAATAAAAAGGCAACATTGAAAACTCTGCCCTAAGAGTTAAACAAAATGAATCCTATCGTATTTGTGGCAAAATTTGCAAAAATATGTATAACCCACGAAAGATAGATGTTGTTATATTTTTCGTTGAAATAATTGAAAATAAGTCCGCCTGCGAAAAGTCCCGCCAAAGAAAGCAGAACAACAGGCAAGGCAAACCAGCCTATCATCATAGCGATATGGTAAAGGGCAAACAGTGCAGAACTTACCGTATATGCAAGTTTTCTGCCTGATACCTGTTTCAGGGTTAAGAAAGAAAATCCGCGGAAGAAAAATTCTTCCAGCAAAGAGTTAACAAAGGAAATATATATTGCCACAAAGATAAAATTGCTTTTGTTAACCCCTGTGTCTGCGGTAAGGCTTGAAGTCAGCGAAGAAAAGTCGAAAACATTACGGAAAATCAGAAATGCCGCAAGTATCACCGCATATACTCCCGCTCCAAGAACGAAGGCTATAAAAGTTCCGTTTTTATCAGGAGTGAAAAGCTTTTTAAGGTTGCAGTTTTTATCATAAAAGGTATAAAGTACGGGAAGCAGCAGAAATAAAAGTATTTTTATAACTGATTTGATAAAATATCCCGGTTGCAAAATTGCATCAACAATACCCATACAGATACAGGCAAAAACAGTAATCGCAATAATTATATATTTTCGGTTTTTCATTTTACCGCCGCCTTCAGTTTTCTCTTTTTAAATAAATGGATTAAAGCATTATATAATAGGGGCATTGCTTATATATTCAAGAACCGAAATCTGATTTCCGTCTTTATCAGTTTTTTGGGATACACTGAATCTTTCAGGATGAATCAGGTAAACAATGGCAGTCAGGTCGTATACAGCGCAAACTTTTTCATTGCGGCTGTTTGACATATCGCGGTAGCGCTGCAAAAAACTTCCGAGTAATCCTTTTTCATTAGTGGTGATTTTGTTCAGATCACATTTAATACAGTGACAGGTGTCGAGAGTGGCAGATACATGCGGGTATTTTACACATTCTGCAAAACTTTCAGTGTCCACTCCGTGATTAAATTCATATCCGTTATAATTTGGGGGTTCGTTTATATTACCCGCCATCATAACCAAAGGCAATGCTCCCTTTTTTTTCAGTATATCTGATGTCACTGTGCAGGGACCGAGACTTACTATTATATAACTGCTGTCGAGTTCTTCAAGCCATTTTTCATATTCAAGGACAGGTAGTTTCTCTTGGTATTCGGGGTTCAAAAGGTCTCCCATACCGTCATTACCGTGAATTTCAGGTATAGAATCTCCTTTCTGTGCTAATACAGCGGTGTCTATTATTCTCATATTCTGAGGAAGAATATCTGCATTAAAAACCAGTCTTTTTGCGTTGATAAAGGTTTGAGACAAAGGGAAGTTACCCGAAATAGGCAAAATATCAATTTTTCCAAATTTATCTGCATTTTTGAAAAGATAAAGTGTGGCTATGGCATCATCAAGCCCGTAATCACATAACAGTGCAATGTTCTTTTTGGTATTCATAAAATAACTCCTCAATTATTCAGCAAAAATTCTGCATTTTGATTTTTTACTGATTGTAAAATCATATTTTGTACTCTTGCATG
>JAFVTZ010000135.1 GCA_017502965.1 Clostridia bacterium | reverse complement strand
TATTCATACCGCCTCTTGTGTTGCAGATATAAACGATTGCGAAAATGCGCTGAAACTTGCAGAATATATGCTTTGCGGTATCTCAGGCGGAGAAATCAAATGATATCTCTTATAAACGAACTGCCGCCTTTTGATAAGGTGACAGCGGAAAATCTCAAAATCAAGTGCCTTTTTGATTGCTATAAAGATGACGGCAAGGTACTTTTCTGGCAGCAGGATGACGGCAAAGCAGTTATCTCTATGACCGACGGTAATATGATAATTTATAACCGTTCTGAGGAGATGGACGAACTTTGTGATTTTGTGCAGATGCTGTCGCCTGCCTGTGTTTTCAGCGATTATGATACACTTTGTGCTATTGGCAGAAAACCGCAGGAGCGGATAAATATAATGTCAAGAATATGCGATATTGAGGGCGAAACTTCCTGTGACAGCGTTACGAGCAAAGAAATTTATGAACTACTTGATGTTGATGGACTGTCTTTGCCTGAATATCCTTATTTTGCTGTGGATTACTGCCGCCGTTTAAATCGCGGCGGTGCGGATTATTTTGCAATAAAAGAAAAATGCGCCGCCATAACCTTTAAAAGCGGTAAAAATGCAATAATCAACGGAATCGCCGCAAAGGTAAAGGGCTTCGGATCGGTGGCATTAAAGGGAATTATACAAAAAAATCACGGCAGAACGCTTTTTGTCTGCTGCCGTGACAAAGTAAAAGGATTTTACGAAAAGAACGGATTTGGCCTGCTTTATTTTGCGGGATATTGGGTGAAAAACAAATGAATATAAAGAACTTTTTTAATATTGATGAACGTCTTTTGAATATGGATAAGGCGGTGCTGGAAGGCTTAAAACCTCAGTTTGACAGAATTGATGAAATAACCGAATATAATCAACTCAAAGTGCTGTCTGCTTTTATAAAAAACGGTGTCAGCGAAGCGGCAATGGCAGGGTCTACGGGTTACGGTTATGATGACCGCGGCAGAGAAACTCTGGAAAAAGTTATGGCTGACTGTATGGGCGCTGAGGATGCTCTTATGCGCCATAATTTCGTTTCGGGAACTCATACTTTAACGGTTGCTTTGTTCGGAGTGCTCCGTCCGAATGATGAGGTTATCTGTCTTACAGGCAGACCTTATGACACAATAACGGGTGTTTTCGGAATTGATAGCGTGACCGATGGGTCTTTGGCAGATTTCGGGGTAAAATATTCTCAGGTGGATTTAAAACCTGACGGCACACCCGATATAGAAGAAATCAAGAGAGTTTTGAAAGAAAAGCAGCCTAAAATGGCTTATATTCAGCGTTCTCGGGGATACAGTACCCGCCCGAGCCTCAGAATCAGCGATATAAAGCAGTTGATTGATGCGGTCAGAGAGGTCAGCGCAAACAGTATTATAATGGTTGATAACTGCTACGGCGAATTTGTTGAAAAGCAGGAGCCTTGCGATATCGGTGCGGATTTGATTGCGGGCTCACTTATCAAAAATCCCGGCGGCGGTATCGCTCCGACAGGCGGTTATATCGCAGGCAGGGCAGACCTTATAGAAAAATGTGCTATGCGGCTTACCTGTCCGGGTGTCGGTAAAGAGGTGGGAGCAACGCTCGGTCACAGCAGAGAACTTTTTATGGGTCTTTTTTCTGCTCCCCATGTTGTGGGTGAGGCGGTTAAAACGGCTGTTTATACAGCGGCTTTGTTTGAAAAACTCGGTTTTGCAGTCACTCCCTCGAGCAATGAAATCAGGGGAGATATCATTCAGTGTGTTATTCTCGGCTCGGCTGAAGGTCTTATAGGTTTCTGTCAGGGTATGCAAAGCGGAGCTCCGGTTGATTCTTTCGTTGTGCCTGAACCTTGGGAAATGCCCGGTTATACCGACCCCGTTATTATGGCGGCAGGTGCTTTTACACTCGGCGCTTCAATAGAACTTTCGGCGGACGGTCCTCTCAGAGAACCTTATGCTGCATGGATGCAGGGCGGTCTTAATTTCCACAGCGCTAAAGCAGGTGTGCTTCTGGCGGCTCAGAAAATGCTCGAAAAAGGAGCAATCAGTTTTTAATATATATTATAATATGTGTAGGAGAAAAAAATGAAAAAGATTTTTTCCGGCGAAGTTTACGATGTATTACCAAGTTCAAACGGTATAATCTTTTCTTATCATAAAGATGATTTGGACGATGCTGTTCTTGTTTCTTATAAAATGGTTTCTTTCGATACCGGCCGTATGACCGATGTTGCAAGAAATATTTATCTTATAACCAAGTTTGGCAGTAATTATAAGTCGGTTGTGCCTTCCTGCGATAATTTTGTTTTGGCAAAGGCTATCTTGCTTACGGGCGGAAAGGTTTTTCTGCTTTCTGCTGACGGTACTGCTAAACTGATTGATGTTGACGGCACTCCTGTCTGGACAGGCAGTATGGTTTATAAAACTCATGCCCCGTCAGATATAGTGCTTTATAATAATGCTCTTTGGGCAAGTTATTCCGAATGTAATGCGCTGCTCAGATATAATCTTTCTACAATGCGTGAGGAACTTCGTATCGGCGGAAATAATTCTCCTTTCGATAAACCCCGCAGTTTGTTTATAGAGGATAACAGTGTTTTTGTCAGCAATTACGGTTCTCAGAAACTCACTCAGGTTAATCTCAATACCTACAGCGTTTTCGATTACCAGACTTTTGAAGAGCCTGTCCGCCAGTATGTCAAAGCGGGCGATAACCGTTTTGTTGTGCTTGAGTCAGGTTTATATTTGATTTAATTTGCAGATGCGGCGTCCTCGGAAGGCTGTGAGTTTATTACACTCTTGAACATCTGAGCGGGTGTGATACCAAAATAATCACCTCGTTTATATTATATATATGTATAAAATAAAGTTTGGAATTTAAGGGAATTTCCCTTAAAAGTTTTTAAATCATAAAATTTTTTTATCGGCAAAATTCAAATAATGTGGTTATTAAATACACGAAAACCCAATATGTTGTACTTTCAAAAAATATGAAAAAAACTTTTAAATTTTTTGAAAAAAAGTGTTGACAAAAGGGGTTGTGTGTGGTAATATAATCAGGCGCTCCAAAC
>JAFVTZ010000011.1 GCA_017502965.1 Clostridia bacterium | reverse complement strand
CCGATTTTGAGCCTTCACCGTACAAACCTCTGACAGTGAAACCGATTTTTGCCACAGTATCGCTAAGGGTTGGAATCTCCCCTGCGGATTCTATTGTCGGCAAATGCAGCATCACAGAGGCCCTGAGCCCCGTTCCAAGATTTGTGGGGCATTCGGTAAGATAACCGAGATTTTCATCAAAAGCAAAATGCAGGCTGTCATAAAGCAAAGTATCAAGTCTTTCGGCTATATCGTAAGCCTTTTCAAGTTGCAGACCCGATAAAATAACCTGAATTCTTATATGGTCTTCTTCACCTATAATAATACTTATGCTTTCATCTTGCGACAGTATGATAGCACGGCTTTTCTGACTTTTGGCAAATTCAGGACTTATAACATGCCTTTCCACCATAGCGCCGAGTTCATTTTCAGGAACATTCGCCATATCAATAAATTTAAGTGTTTTTGCAAAAGGAGTGTTACTCTCCTTAATAACCGCTTTTACTTTTTCTTTCAGTTCTTCTCGCTGAACATCGCTCATACGCGAAGGGAAAGGAATACCCCTGAGGTTTCTGGCAAGGCGGATTCTGGTACTTACAACTATATCCTGACATAAATTTTTGTCATTCATTTTTCTCACCCTCCAGTTTCTTTATTTTATCCCTGATAACCGCCGCTTGCTCATATTTTTCTTCTGCAACCAAGCGGTTGAGTTCAAGCCTTAGTCCCTCCACAGTTTCACCGTCAGGCTTTACCATAAGCGGCGCGCTGTTAGGTACTTTGCCTGCGTGACGGGTACTGCCGTGAACCCTTTTGAGATACGGCATAAGGCGGTTTCCAAAAACCTTGTAACACTCAGCGCAACCTGCTTTTCCTGATTTTGCAATATCCGAAAATCCCGAATTACAAACAGGGCATCTTATTTCATTTTCAGCCGAATGAATCTGCGGAGCATCGGCAAACAGTGATGCCAACATCCCCGCAAGGCTGTTGTGATGAATATTTGTATATCCGTAATCAGAAGCACACAAAGAGCAAAGATTCAGTTCTTTGGCAACTCCGTTTACTACCGAACGGATATGGGTTGTAGCATGGTTTTTTCCGCATTTTTCACATAACATTTTAATCACCTTAAATCAAAGTAAGTAGCATTTGCTTTAAAACAGATGCGCGTAGCATATCACGAAACTGTGGCGGCACAGTCTGCAAAACACTGCCCGACACAGCAGCCGCCATCAGTTTTGCAGTTTCTTTTGAAACAATTCCTGATTCGAGACAGTTTTCAATAACAATTCTGGTAGTCATAGCATCAATAGTATTCCCTATTGAGTTAATAATGTGCATAAGGGCGGATGAGGAATTAAGCACCACCCGCTTTATTCTTATATATCCGCCGCCGCCCCTGCGGCTTTCAATTATATAACCGTGTTCAGGAGTAAATCTTGAAGATAGCACATAGTTTATCTGGCTCGGCGCACAACCGATAATGCCTGCAAATTCATTACGCTGTATTTCGGCGGTGTTCTCCCCTGATTCGTTTAACATTCTTATAATTTCGCGAGTTATCAAATCACTCATTCTCATAATTTTACACCTCTTTTGACCTTTCCTGACTTTTATTATACACGAAAGTCAGGAAAAGTCAAGTTTTTATTTTAGCATTATTTTATTATAACATTTTTCCTGAGTGCTACCCACATAAAAAAATTGTAACACACTTCCCTTTCTTTGCATAGTATGTGATGAAAACAGAAAAGGAGGTTTTCGTAAATGTGTAATTTTGGTGGTAACAATTGTTCTTGGATAATCATCCTTATCCTCATCCTCTTCTTCTGCGGCGGTTGCGGCGGCACCAACACAGTAAGCAACTGCGGTTGCGACAATAACTGTGGCTGCTGCTAATTCATAGCAAAGCGCAAAAAAGCGGGTACCCGAAAGGGTATCCGCTTTTTAATTTTAATATTTAATTATGCTTTCTTTTTAAAGAAAAAGATATATGCAACAGCACCGCCTGCAATAACAATTACTGCAACAGCAATTATTATCCAGAGTAATACTCCGCCTTTTTCGGTATTTTCATCTTCAATTGTACCTGTCGTTCCAACACTTTCTTCAGGAATTTGTACAGTATTGGTTTCTGCCACAACATAAGTGCTGAAATGTGAAAGTTCAGCAACAACGGTTTTGCTGTCTTTATCCACAGAAGATGTGAGTTTTTCGGTATTGCCATTATCAGCCACATAGAATACCGCTACTTTATTCAAATCATAACCGTCAGGAATATTGAAAGTTGCTTTTACTTTACCGTCAGGCTGAACAGAAACATTTTTGCACTCTGCTGTAATTTCATAAGCAACAAACTTTTCAGAAACCTCTTTTAATGCAACTTTAATAGTATCAATTTTTTCTGTTTCTTTAATCTCCTCAACCTTAACAACTGTATCTTCGGGGAAAACATTTTCCTCAGTCTCGAGTTTAGCAGTATCTGTTTTAGCAACAGTTACAAGTGGCTTTTCTGCTTCAGGAGCAGAAGATGTATCACTGCCGGTTTCACTTTCCGAACCTGTTGCTGTATTCTCTTCAGGCTTACTTGTATCAGGTGTGCTTGTTACAGGTTTGCTTTCGGTAGGTTTGCTCGTCTGAGTACTGTTTGAAGGAGTGCTTGTTATTGGGTCTTCTACCTTAGTGGAAGGAGTAATCATTTCGCTTGCGCTCGGAACAGATGATACCTGTTGCCATGAATGGAATTTTACATCTGTACCGTCGGTTTCAACAACATTTTTAAGGCTGTGATAAATCTTATATTTCTGACCTTCATAGACAAAATAGTCTTTACCCTCAACACCTGTAACTTCCATACCTTCGTCTGAAAGGTCGATAAAATGACTGTAAACAGTATACTTACTGCCGTTTTTAATATAACCGCTTATTGCATAGGTAGAAGGGTCTCCCACACCGCCTGCAGCAATAAAAACATAAGTATTTGTTGCCTCGTCGTATATCTTTCTCTTATCCATAGCGCCGGTTTCTGAATTCCAGAATTCTTCTTCAAAACTACGCAATTTATTAACATCTACTACTGCGAAACATTTTTTAACCTTCGTTTCAAAAACAGAAGCAGGAATGCGCGAGTATTCGCGGGTTTCGTCTACATAGTCATCCATGATTTTCATTTTTATGTAATCCATCATAACTATTGTCGGAAATTCCTGACCTTCTGCAACAGAATTATGTCCGTTCAATTCAAGTGACCAACGCAAAGACCTTACATGGCTTTGGAACAAATCACAATAATTTGTTGCCGCACTGACAGAAGTCACAAAAACGCTGCATAGAAGAATAACACAAAGAATCATTGATAATAATTTTTTCATAAATTTATCCCCTCAAATTAAATATTAAATAATAAATCTCCGTAACTCGGATATGGCCAGTAATCAGATGGCACAACACTTTCAGCGCTATCAGCATATTTACGGATATCAGACATAAGTTTTAAAATCTTATCGTGATATTCCCTTGCCTTTTCGAGTGGGTCTTTTGATCTCTCAGCAGATGCAACCGCCATTTTGAGTTCACCTGTCAAATAATATATCTCTTTATTTGCCGCAGAAAGCCGAGTGATAAGTCCCATTTCAACATCGGTGTTAATACCGCCAATACCCTTCTTGTTAAGCACTGCTGTACAAAGCAGGTCTGTATAAGCAGAGATTGCAGGAACAACCTCGCGGCTCATCATATCAATAAGAGTCAGTGCCTCAATGTGAAGCACTTTAGCATAATTCTCAAGAATTATATCCACACGTGAGTTGATTTCGGTGCGGTTAAGGACTTTATGCTTTTCGAACAATTCAATATTCTTATCTGTCTTTAAAAGCGGTAAAGCATCAACAGTACTTCTGAGATTCAGAAGACCGCGCTGATATGCCTCAAGTTGCCATTCTTCGGAATAACCATCGCCGTTAAAAATAATCCTTGAATGTTTTAAAACTGATTCTTTAATCAGAGCATTTACCTCTGCATCAAAATCTTCTGCTTTTTCAAGTCTGTCTGCAAATTCGGAGAAAACTTCCGCTACCATAGTGTTTATCATAACATTGGTATCAGATATCGAAGATGCGGAACCGAGCATTCTGAATTCGAACTTATTACCTGTAAAAGCAAAAGGAGATGTGCGATTGCGGTCAGTATTATCCTTTCGGATAGACGGAATAATATCTGCCATATTCATTTTTATACGCTCTGCATTATCGTGATGAACGCCGTGTGCTATAGACTGAAGAATATCTGTCAGTTCATCACCGAGGAAAATCGAAATAATTGCAGGCGGTGCTTCATTTGCTCCAAGACGGTGGTCGTTACCTGCAGTTGCAACAGCAATTCTGAGCAGTTCCTGATGCTCGTCCACGGCCTTTAAAACTGCCGCTAATGTGAGCAAAAAGAGTGGGTTTTTCTCAGGGTTTTTGCCTGGTTTCAGGAAATTTATACCTGTATCGGTAGAAAGCGACCAGTTATTATGCTTACCGCTACCGTTAACACCGTCATAAGGTTTCTCGTGAAGCAAACATACAAGACCGTGTTTTAAAGCGGTTTTTTTCATCATATCCATTGTCAGTTGATTATGGTCAGCCGCAATGTTTATCGTTGTGAAAATAGGCGCAAGTTCATGCTGAGCGGGAGCCGCCTCATTGTGCTCAGTCTTTGCAAGCACACCGAGTTTCCAGAGTTCACAGTCAAGTTCGCGCATAAAAGCGGCAACTCTCGGTTTTAAAACTCCGAAATAATGATCGTCCATCTCCTGACCTTTAGGCGGCATTGAACCGATAAGTGTTCTTCCACAGAAAATAAGGTCAGGGCGTTTTTCATACATAGTTTTATCAACAAGGAAATACTCCTGTTCAGGACCTACTGTTACATTAACCCTTTTAACATCCTCATGTCCGAAAAGTTTAACAATTCTGAGTGCCTGTTTATTTATTGCTTCCATACTGCGAAGCAAGGGGGTTTTCTGGTCAAGAGCCTCGCCGCTGTAAGAGCAGAAAGCGGTTGGAATACAAAGAGTATCATCCTTAATAAATGCGTAAGAACTCGGGTCCCAGGCAGTATAACCGCGCGCTTCAAAAGTAGCTCTGAGTCCACCTGAAGGGAAAGAAGAAGCATCCGGTTCACCTTTTATAAGTTCTTTTCCCGAAAACTCCATAATAACATGACCGTCATCAGTTGGACTTATAAACCTGTCGTGCTTTTCTGCAGTAATACCTGTAAGCGGCTGAAACCAATGGGTATAATGAGTGGCACCTTTTTCTATCGCCCAGTCTTTCATAGTGGTTGCAACTGTGTCGGCAATGCTGCTGTCAATAGTTTTACCCTCTTTTATAGTGCTTTTTAAAATTTCGTATGTATCTTTCGGCAAACGTTCCTTCATAACTGAATCGTTAAAAACGTTAATACCGAAAAGTGAACTGATCTTATCCAAACCGTTTCCCCCGT
>JAFVTZ010000134.1 GCA_017502965.1 Clostridia bacterium | reverse complement strand
TATCGTAAAGACCAGCAGTTTTGCCGAACATAAACTTTGCGGCTTTGACAGCGCCTGCGGCAAAAACCTCTTTAGACTGAGCAGAGTGGGAAATTGTTATAACCTCGTCATGACCTGCGAAGATAACATCGTGTTCTCCGACTATTGTGCCGCCACGGACAGAATGAATACCAATTTCATTCTTTGTGCGTTTCTGTCGCTTTGAATGGCGGTCATATTCGTAATATTTCTGGTCGTCAAACACCTGATTTACGGCATTTGCAAGCATAATTGCAGTGCCCGAGGGGGCATCAATTTTAAGATTATGATGCTTTTCTATAATTTCAACATCAAAATCGTCGCCGAGGATTGCCGCCGCTTTTTTAGCGAGCGAGCAAATCAGGTTTACACCTACTGACATATTGAATGTGAAAAATACAGGTATTATTTCTGATGTTTTTTTGATTTTTTCTATCTGGCTGTCAGAATAGCCTGTTGTGGCGATTACTACAGGCAGATTTTTTGATACGGCAAATTCAAGCAAACTGTCAAGCACGGCAGGATGCGAAAAATCAATTATCAAATCAGCGTCTGTATTGATTTTTGAAAAATCGGGAAATACAGAAAACTTTTGTCCGTTATTAACTTTATCAACACCTGCAACTATTTCGATTTCGGTATCTTTTTCGGCACAGGCGGCAACATATCCGCCCATTTTGCCTGAGCATCCGCAAAGAATTGCTTTAATCATTATTACACATCCTAAAGTTTAATTTAACAACTAAAACCGCATTCATTAAGTTTCTGCTTCAGTAAAGCGATATTTTGCTCACTCATATCATAAAGCGGAAGTCGGACAGGACCTGCATCCATTCCGATAAGATTCATAGCGGTTTTAACGGGAACAGGGTTTACATCGCAGAAAAGCGCGTTCATAAGACCTGTATATTTTATCTGCATATCAGAGGCTTTCTTTGTATCACCCTTTAAATATGCCTCGCAAAGTTGGTGCATTTCGGCGGGCAATATATTTGAAGCCACAGATATAACTCCGAGACCGCCGAGTGACATAATTGGCACAGTCTGGTCGTCATTTCCTGAATAGATATACAAATCGTCACCGCAGAGATAGCGGGTGGTTGCAACCGAAGATAAATCACCGTTTGCCTCTTTAAGACCCACTATATTCGGGTGTTTTGACAGTTCCTTATAGGTTTCGGGTTTAACTGACACCCCTGTACGTGAGGGGACATTATAAAGGATAATGGGTTTATTCACCCTGTCAGCAATATAGTTATAGTGCGCTACAAGACCTGCCTGAGATGTCTTATTGTAATAAGGTGTTACCATTAAAAAGGCATCTGCACCTGCGGCTGAGGCATCTTCGCAGAGTTCCACAGAGTAAACCGTATCGTTACTGCCTGTTCCTGCAATTAAGGGCACTCTGCCTTTATTTGCTTTTGCGGCAACTTCGATAACCTTTACGTGTTCATCATACCTGAGAGTGGATTTTTCTCCTGTAGTACCGCAGATAACAAGGGCATCAATGCCAGCCTTTATCTGCTCGTTTACAAGGCTTTCAAGTCTTTCAAAATTTACACTTCCGTCTTGCTTCATCGGTGTTACAAGCGCTGTTGCGGCACCTTTAAAAATCGGTTTTTTCATAATAACCCAACTCCTAACGGAAAAATATTTTTATATGAATCAGTCCATATAACCCTTTGCACAGAGAAGTTCAGCCAGAAGCACTGCTCCGCCTGCCGCACCGCGAAGGGTGTTATGAGAAAGGCAAACGAATTTATAATCATACTGACTGTCTTCACGGAGTCTGCCCACAGATACAGCCATACCGCCCTCTAAATCGCGGCAGAGTTTAGTCTGAGGCATATTATCTTCTTCATAGTAGTGGATAAACTGTTTGGGAGCATGGGGGAGAGAAAGTTCCTGCGGAGCGCCTGCAAACTCTGCCCATGTATTTAATATTTCCTCTTTAGAGGGTTTATTCTTAAAGGTTACGAAAACTGCTGCCATGTGACCGTCCGAAACGGGAACACGCAGACACTGTGCGGTAAATTTGGGACTTGTTGCAGGAACTATCTCGCCGTCCTTAATTTCGCCCCAAATTTTGAGCGGTTCTTTCTCGCTCTTTTCTTCTTCGCCGCCGATGTAGGGGATAACATTGTCAATCATCTCAGGCCAACGCTCAAAGGTTTTGCCGGCTCCCGAAATTGCCTGATAGGTACAAACAAGGCATTTTTCAACCCCGAACTTGTCAAGCGGATAAAGAGCGGGAACATAACTCTGGAGAGAGCAGTTTGATTTAACTGCAATAAATCCGCGCTTTGTTCCAAGACGCTTTCTTTGGGATTCGATAATATCTGTATGGTCCGAGTTAATCTCAGGGATAATCATAGGAACATCGGCTGTAAATCTGTGAGCACTGTTATTTGAAACAACAGGACATTCGAGTTTTGCATAAGCCTCTTCAAGTGCCTTGATTTCGTCCTTCTTCATATCAACTGCGCAGAAAACAAAATCAACCTCAGCGGCGATTTTTTCCATATCTGCAACAGCATCCAAAACAACGATATCTTTAAGGTTTTCAGGAATGGGAGCAGTCATAGCCCATCTGCCTTCAACTGCCTCGGAATATTTTTTGCCTGCTGAGCGTCCGCTTGCGGCGAGAGTGGTTACATTAAACCAGGGATGGTCGTGAAGCAAAAGTGAGAAACGCTGACCTACCATACCTGTAGCACCAATGATACCTACATTGTATTTTTTCATAAAACATCATTCCTTATAAAAAATTGCTTGATATATATTGCATTTTGCAATATAATTATTTTAATTATTATAACATTCATAATATATTTAGTCAAACTATATTATGCTGAAAATAATGCAAAATTGCTGAAAGATATTGGTGAAAATGAAAACAAGTGACTTTTTTTACGATTTACCCGAAGAACTTATCGCCCAGACTCCGCTTAAAAAACGCGATTCTTCAAGGCTTTTAAGACTTGACAGAAAGAGCGGTGCTGTGACTCACGGAGTTTTTTCGGATATAAAAGAGAGCCTTAAAGCAGGCGACTGCCTTGTGCTTAATAATACAAGAGTTTTACCTGCAAGGATTTACGGCACCCGAAAAGATACGGGAGCGGTTGTGGAATTTGTGCTGTTAAAACAGAAAAGTACAAATGTATGGGAATGTCTGGCAGGACCGGGAAAAAAGGCAAAAACAGGCTATGAATTCAAGTTTTCGGATAATTTAGAGGCTGAAGTTTTAGATGTTTTGCCTGACGGTAACAGAATTTTAGAGTTTACTCCCAAGGGTGAGTTTTTTGCCTGCCTTGACGAGGTAGGTCAGATGCCGCTTCCGCCTTACATAAAGGAAAAACTCGATGATAAGGAAAGATATCAGACAGTTTATTCAAAAGAACTCGGCTCAGCCGCCGCACCTACAGCAGGGCTTCATTTTACAACCGAAATGCTTGAGGAACTGAAAGCAAAAGGGGTTAATATCGCTTATGTCACCTTGCATGTGGGTCTCGGAACTTTCCGTCCTGTTAAAGTAGATGATGTAACTCAGCATAAAATGCATTCGGAGCATTACTGCGTATCAGAAGAAACTGCCGATATAATAAATAGAACCAAGCAAAACGGCGGCAGAGTGATATGTGTCGGCACTACAAGTTGCAGAACTTTGGAAAGTGTTGCAAAAGAATACGGTGAAATTAAAGAATGTTCGGGCGATACCGAAATTTTCATTTACCCAGGTTTTGAATTCAAGTGTATGGACGGGCTTATAACCAATTTCCACCTGCCCGAAAGCACACTTATAATGCTGGTTTCAGCCTTTGCAGGATATGATAACACAATGAACGCCTACAAACAGGCGGTTGAGGAAAGATACCGTTTCTTCAGCTTTGGCGATGCGATGCTTATTGTATAAGTGAAGAATGAATAATGAAAAATGAATGATGAAGAATTAAGGAGTGCCTACGGCACGGATTATAAATTGTCGGCAAAGCCGACACCGAATTTATTCATTATTCAATATTCACTATTCATTGTTTACGGCATCACATATGCCGTAAACTTCGGCGACGCGATGCTCATCCTTTAAAGGATGAGCAAGTAAGAAGTAAGAGGTAATAGTGAAGAGGTAATGTGTCGGTTTCGCCGACGGATTTATAAAATCAAAAGCCTTTCTGTTTTTGGCAGAAAGGCTTGATTTTATTTCTTTTTCTCTTTTATCCAACGGCTGAGTTTCGGTTTTTTATTCGGGTCGTCGGTGGGGTTTATAAAAGGGGAATACTCTGCTTTGCAGTTTGAACAATGGGATGTACCTTCCTTGTTTACGGTACCGCATTTAACACATTCCCATACCGCTCTTGCAGTATCGCCGTGTATGAGTTCAGGATAAGCGGTTTCAGAAACAGAATCGGGCTGTAAAATTTCGTTTTCAAGTTTTTTAAGGCGGTAAGAAAGCATTGCATTTTCTTCTTTGAGTTTTTCAACACCGTCAAGGCAGGAAATGATTGCTATAATAGGTACCAACTCCAGAATACCGAGCAGGAGAATAATTATTGCATAAAGAACAGAACTGCCTAAAACCGCAAAAAAGGCATAAGTAAGGGTTAAAATATTGATTAAAAGCAATATGTAAAGAAATTTCCGCATAGTATCACTCCTTTAAAATTATATTATCATATTCTTGTATCAAATGCAATATTTGTGTTGAAATTCGGGGAAATATCAATTATACTGTTAGGGAAATATTTTTATTTTAGGAGTTACAATGTATAAGTTATTAAAACAAGAGGGGAGTGCCCGCAGAGGCGAGTTTGTTACTAACCGTGGCACAGTTCAGACACCTGCTTTTATGAATGTTGCGACAGTTGCCGCAATAAAGGGAGCGGTTTCTGCCGAGGATTTGACCGAACTTGGCTGTCAGGTAATGCTTTCTAACACATATCATCTTCATGTAAGACCGGGGGACCAACTGATAAAGGATTGCGGCGGTCTTCATAAATTTACTACCTGGAACGGACCTATTTTAACCGACAGCGGCGGTTTTCAGGTCTTTTCGCTGTCATCTCTCAGGAAAATAAGTGAAGAGGGAGTTACCTTTGCAAGCCATATTGACGGAAGACGGATTTTTATGGGTCCGGAAGAGAGTATGCAGATACAGTCAAATTTAGGGTCTACTATTGCAATGGCTTTTGACGAGTGCGTGGAAAATCCTGCAGAACATTCCTATTCTAAGGCTTCCTGCGAGAGGACAACCCGTTGGCTTAAACGCTGCAAAGCCAAAATGGCAGAACTCAACTCTTTAGATACAACAATCAACCGCGAGCAGATGCTTTTCGGTATAAATCAGGGTTGCACCTATGCAGACCTTAGAATTGAGCACATGAAAGAGATTGCAGAACTGGACCTTAGCGGTTATGCAATAGGCGGTCTTGCAGTCGGAGAGCCGACAGAGATTATGTATGACATAATCGAAAAGGTTACACCTTTTATGCCGAAAGATAAGATAAGGTATTTAATGGGGGTTGGTA